>VHDG01000144.1 GCA_016871475.1 Verrucomicrobiota bacterium | reverse complement strand
TGCGCGCGCTGGGATTGGTGACCAGTGGTGTCGCATCGGATCTGGATCGGGATGGATTTCCGGAGCTCGTCATTGCTCGTGAGTGGAGTTCGCCGATGGTGTGGAGTCGCAGCGAAGGGCGATGGAACGATATCTCATCCCGTTTTGGATTGGAGAAACATCGTGGGTGTTGGAACAGCGTCACGACGGGAGACTTCAATGGGGATGGGGTGCCGGACATCCTGCTGGGAAACCTGGGCGGGAATCACCGGATCTCGGCGCGGGGCGAACGGTTGCTCCATGGCTCTTTCAACGGCGACGATGTCTGGGATATGGCCCTGGTGTACAACGGGCCCGATGGACGGTTGTTGCCGGTGGCCACGCTGGATCAGCTCCGGGATTCGCTCCCTTCACTGAAGGAAAGGTTTCCGAGTCGCAGTGCGTTTGCCGCAGCGGACATTTCCAGAGTGCTCGGAGAAGCATTTGTCACATGCGTTGAGCTCAAGGTGGACACCTACGCATCGATGGTTTTCTTGAGCCAGGGCGGGAAGTGGGTGGGGGCGGTCCTGCCCATGGAGGCTCAGATCTCGCCGGTGTTCGGGATGGCTGTTGCGGACTTTGATGCGGATGGGCATCAGGACGTCTTCCTTGCTCAGAATTTCTTCGAAACGGAGGTTTACACAGAACGTAGCGATGCAGGCTTGGGGGTGATGTTGAGAGGAGACGGCCGGGGTGGCTTTCGCGCGTTGACGCCGGGAGAGTCGGGGATCCGGATTTGGGGTTCGCAGAGAGCAGCAGGCGCCTGCGACTTCGACAACGATGGGCGCATGGATCTGGCGGTATCCCAAAACTTCGGACCACTGGTGTTGCTTCGAGGCAGTGCGAGCAAGCCGGGCATTCGGGTTCGGCTTCTCGGCCCGCCTCAAAACCCTGATGGGGCAGGGGCTTCTTTTCGGCCTGTGTATGCCTCCGGGCGATTGGGGCCGTTGTTCGAAGTGAAGCTGGGTGAGGCCTGGCAGACACAGGCAGATCTGACAGCCATCGTCGGCGAGCGGGAACCCGTTGTGAGGTTTGTTGCCTACTGGCCGGGGCGCGAAAAACGCGAGACAGTCCACGAGCGAAATCCAGGTCAACCCACACAGGTGCTCCGGTGGGATGGCAGAGATCGATGAGCCTCAACCCGGGTCCCCCGGTCTATTCCTTCCGAGGCGTCAGGATCCGGTACCATCTCCTTGCTGCTGCCTCACTGTCCTTTACGGAATTCACGCCATTGGTCGGCCGTGCAACCCAGTCCTCCAATCGGTACCACACTCCGCTTTCAAGAAGATCAGTGAACTGCACGGTGTAGGTGCGGTTCGAGACCCCTGTGAACCACAGGCTCATCCCCGTCACCTCCGGCTGGGCATTCAATCGCAGCCAATCCAAGGGATCCCGCGGGTGTGTTCCGGCGACGTATTCGTCGCGGTTCAGCATCCCGTCTCCATCTCCATCCATGACCCCATCTGTTGAATCGTTCCGGTTGAACCCGAAGGCGTCTTCCCAAATATCGGGCATCCCGTCTTCATCCCCGTCCAGAAGCACCACGAGCTGTGCGGCGTCCGGAGCAAGCCGCGCCTCCGGATTCACCACGCTTCGTACTTCCACCCTGTATTCCGCGCTATCCACAGCTTGCAGATGAGTCAGGGCGAGGAACGTGCGGGTTACGTCAAGAGTCTCGCTCGCGATCGAGGTTCCGTTCCTAAACCATTCCACGCGGAAAGGGGGTGGCCCTCCAGCCCACTCGGTGCTGAAAGTCACAGAGCCTCCCTGTGGCGCTGTCTGGCTGATCGGAGCCTGGACCATTCTGAGGGGGTTCAGGACCGTGAGGACGGCGATGGCACTATTGATGGAGCCCGTGGCATCCGTAACCTCCACGCGGTAGTTTCCGGCATGGAGTTCTGTCACCGCTGGAAGAGTGAGCGTGGAGTCCGTGGCACCGGGGATATTCGCATCGTTAAATCGCCACTGGTAAGTGATCGGGGTGTTGCTGGTCGCTTTGACCCTCAGGACGACCGTGGATCCCACGACGACATTTGTGTCGGCTGGCTGCTCGGTGATAACCGCCGGGACCAGCACGGTGAGCACGGCAGCATCGCTCACGGTCGTGCCATGCGGATTCGTCACCTCCACCCGATACACCCCAGCCTGTGAAGCTGATATGGAGGGCAATGTGAGCACGGAGTTGGTGGCATCGGGAATCGCGACCGCACCGAATTTCCATTGATAGGTGATCGGTTCAGCGCCTTCCGCTGTCACGGCGAGCACCGCGAGTGAAAGAGCCGCCTGAGTGCTGCTGGCCGGCTGGCTGGTGATCTGGGGAGGACTGAGCACTGTCAGAGTCGCCTCAGCGCTCAAGAGCGAGGTGTTGTCATCAAAGAGGGTGACCGAGTAGTTCCCGCCGCTCGAGGTGTCCACGGACTCAATTGTGTAGGCACTGTTCGTGGCATTTGGGATGGGCTGGGCGTTGAGATTCCATTGATAGCGGAGTGTTCCAGTGCCGGCTGCCAGGAAGTTGAAAGAGGCGCTTTCGCCCACCTTGACCGACAGGCTGCGCGGTTGATCGAGCACCACCAGAGGCTGGGTCGCGTTGAGCAGCACCCCTGAGCTTATGGCAAACCCGGCTGAATTGTGCACCACGACTGAGTATTCTCCGGAGTGCGAGGCTTGGGTGTCAGGAAGGAACAGGCTGACGTTGGTGGCCTGCGCGATTGAAACCCCGTTCAGACGCCATTGGTATGAAAGGGGACTGGTTCCTGTGGCGGATACGCTCAAGGTGGCCGAACCGCCTGCTCCATACTGAATACCGGGTCCCGCGGGGATGGCAGGTTTCACCAGAACGCTCGATGCGGCACGCGGATCGGTTCCGTCCAGGAACTCCTGGAGGTTCGTGCGGCCATCCTCGTCGGCGTCCAGCGATGCGTCTGCCTTGTTCTGACTGTTGAAGCTGTTCGCGGACTCGAATGAATCCGGCATGCCATCACGGTCAGTGTCGGTGAAACCCGATCCCTGGACATTCGCGCGTCCGGGAGTTGGGTCCGCAGCCTTCCAGTTGACCGGATCGTTTCCGTATTCGCCCGGGCGCCGACGTTGAAGTGATGCGCCCGCCCCGTCCGCACCTGCAGGCCATGGGTGAAAGTCCGAGTAAACCACGCGATCCGTCAGCAAGTACGGAACCTCACCTGCCGTGGGCCCGACGAGCGTCGGGGTGTCCGGGCTTGTGAGTTTCAGTTCTTCGGTCCGGTTGTTCAACTGGCCGGAATACGGTCCGAGTATCGTGACCGTCCCAGGCAGGGCATAGCGGGCGCGGAAGGCGGCGAGTGCCGGACCGTTGGTCAACGGATCGAAGCTCACCAGCAGCGCGTAAGCCCGAGCTTCGAGTGTGAAGTTGGGCGGGAAATTGTAATCAACCCCACCCCGAAGTCGCCACGTGTTGGTCGGATAGGAGGCGTCAAACAACCCCACCGGCGAGTCAGTGATATTATGAATCTCCACGAACTCCTCCGAGATGTTGTCATTGGTGCCACCCACCGGCGGCGGTCGATACATGATCTCCTGGATGACGACAGGCCCAACTTTGGGTGCGGTGTTTGGCAGCCCCTGACCAGTGCGAAACTGCTGGACGGTGGCAGGGGCATCGACTCCCAAGCTGCGTGAAACGAGTGGCGGGAACTCACGTCCGATGCTGGTCTCATATCGACCGAATGACACTCCGTTCGCAGATGCGCCGAAGCTGACATCGGATCTGTAACCGGTGAGATTGCCGGCCGCGTCGGCAGCGGACAGGTACACCTGGTCGCCGTTGACCGAGCTCAGGGAGAAGGGAGAGGCAGGATTGTTGGTGTTGAAGTCGATTTCGTAAAAGACCCGGTATCCCTGTGCTGGAATGACGGTGTTATCCGGGACACGCCACTTCTTGAAGTCGGCGGATGAATCGCTGAGGAACCAGCCGCCAATGTTGACCGGTTGAGCGGTGCGGTTGTGAACCTCGATGGCGTCCTCGAGAGGCGGGTCGGTGTGTGCCAGCGCCTCATTCACTATGACCGTTCCCAAAGCGTCGCCGCCCATGCGGCCGGGAGATCCACCTGCCTCCGGGCTGGCGCGCCAGTTGGCTGGGTCTGCAGCATTGCCGGATGGGTTTCGCGATTCCAAGGACTTGCCGGTCCCATCCGCCTCCGTGGGCCAGGGCTGGGTGGTGCCGTAGCTCAGCGACAAGAACACCAATCCATTCGAGTCGGCCAGGGAGATCCGTTCGCCACCGTTGTCGAGTCGCCCGGAGAAGATGCCTGGAGCGATCTTCATTCCTGCGGTCCGATATCGTGAGCTGAAAAGCTCCTGATTCTTCACCACCACCAGATGCTCCTTGGCCCCAAGCGTGGTGGGTCCGAAGGTGTAAGCAATGCCCTCCGTGAACTGCACCCCTGTCAGGTCCAGGGAAGCATCTCCAATGTTCAGCAGCTCGACAAACTCGTACTCCGAACCGCCTGGAGGGTTGTACATGATCTCGGACACGCGCAGGTTCTCACTCAGGCTCGATGCGGCGGAAGGGTTCACAAGGATAGCGAAGTCAAATGTCGCTTTGATGCCCTGAGCCGTGTCTGTTGCCAGGAAGAGACCCGCTCTTCGGGCTGGGGCACTTGAGGGAAACCCTGTGGTGTGAACCGAAGTCCAGATCTCGTTGAGCTTGTGTTCGAACACCAGCGAGGTTCCCTCGCGACGAATCCGAATCTCGGCTTTCGCCTGTGCGAGCGGTATGCCCCTCAGGAGAGTGCCCGTTCCGTTGGGGATAATCCGTCGAATGTTCAGGGCGGTGCCATCTTCTATGCCCATGGCGTAACGGACGAAGGTGCCTGACTCGTTGATGTCAACAAATGCACCGGCGATGTAATCACCGAAGATACGTGCGTTCAGCGACACCTCGGTCAGGAACGCCCATTCAGTGAGGGGCGGGAGCACACGCGATATCTGAGGATAAGCCGGAGCTGCTGTGGCCAGAGGGCGTGGTTGATCCGCGAGTACCTGGAGAGTCAGCATTCCTGGAACTTCGGTCGTTGAATAATAGGGGCTGGAGAAGTGATGGCCGCGTTGGCTCACGTTCTGCAAGCTCCAGAAGGGCTCCAACTGGATTTCCGTGAATGGACTGAATCCGTCGGGGCCAAAGACAGCCGCCTCGCGTCGGATGGAGTTGGTTCCGCCGTCCGCATCCGTGGCGGTCACCGTGAAAGCGTAGAGGCCGGGACGCGTGAAATAGGCGGTAGCCGTGTCGAGGCCACGGGTGTCGAGCTGCGTATTTCCTGGTTGGGCCGACCAGGAGAATCTCAATGGCTGAGCATCGGGATCGTAGCTTTGCGAAGCGTCCAACTCGAGGGTGTCGAAGGCGGAAACGTGCAGCGAACGGGGGCTCGAGTCCAACGACATCACAGGCGGTGCATTGCCCGTCTTGTTCACGGTGATCGTATCGCTGAACAACACCGCCCCATCGAAGTCGAGTCCCTGGACTGTGATGAGGTTGGCGCCCGTACGAAGCAACAGATTGGTCATGACCCAGTTTGAATCATTGAGCCAGTTGCCACCTGAACGGGGTTGTCCGGGTGCAAAAACACGGAAGACGCTCAAGGGCGCGACTCCCGCAAGGTTGAGGGTGTTGGAACTGACGTTCAGGGGTTGTCCGCCGTTCGTGGTGATGTCGAACGGTCTGGTTCGGGCGCTGCCGATAGCGGTCAAGGCTCCGGCTTCGCGGCCCGAGAACCAGCTCAGATACGATCCTGAGACTGTGTATTGCGTGCTTGAATCTTCCTCCGCTTGAAGCCAGGCGTTCATCCTCGGGGAATTGCGGGTGAATTTTGCGACCAATGTGTTCAGGAAATGACGGAACAACCGCAAGTTGTAAGAGCGTTCATGATAAGCCCGATATCCAGCCATCCCGTTATAGAAAGCCTCCCCCGTGTTCTGAAATGCCAGGTCGCTGTCCCAGTGGAAAAACATGAACCTGCCATCCGTCGGCCGCCGGTATAGATAGCCGTTCTTGCCGCGGTTGAGAGTAAACGAATCCCAGTCTCCCGTGTACCCGCGCACCGCCGCCATCTGCATCATTGCGACCGGGTCCAGCACTTGCTCGATTTCTGCCTGGGTATAGCTGGAGGTCACCTTGCGGAACATCCCGATCAGCGAGGAATAGTCGTATTCATTCTCACGAGTTCGCTTCATCCATTCTGAATGGTAACGGCCGGGATTATCCGTGCCTTTATAGCTCCAGTCCGCATCGCGCTGACTGCGTCCCCAGTTGTCGGTGAACCACCATTCATCGTCGATCCGATAGAGCTCGCCCTGGCTGCCGTCGGGATAGATCCGATCCAGCATGTCGTTGCCCAATGGCTCGACTTCCTCACGCAAGGCTGTTCCGCCGTTGTTCACCTTGACCTGGATATACTCGTTTTCGTTGCCTGGATGGCCGAGTAGGTACAGCCAGTATCGCGATATCCGGTTGTGGTGACGGCTGCCACCTCCAGCGTCATTGTCATACGTCAGCTTTTCCTTGCCGCGGAACAGCTGGTCCTTTGGGAGCTTGAACTTTCCCCGGCTGAGATCGCCACCGCGCGTCCATGGGCTTCCGCCATTCCGGATCTCGCAGTCGTAGATGATGTCACGCTCGTTGATGATGAGCGTCATGTTGTAGTAATGGTTGCTGAGTCGGGGAAACGCACGCCCGTTGGGAGGGGTGGGATTGTCACCTCCTGCAAGATCTGCGATCGCCAGTTCGGGTACGATGAATCTCATCCCTCGCAGATCCCCGGACGGGCTGGGACTATCAATGATGAAGAGCGCAGGCTTTTCAGCGCCGCGGGATGGCAGTTGAGTGGATTGTCCGTTGGCTGTGGCTACAACGTAGAACTGTGCGATCTGACCGCTCGCGTTGTATTCAGTCAGCTCGGCGGTGTAAACGCCGTCCCCCGCCTTTGCATCGCCCCCGGAAACGCCATCGTCGGACATGGTGCGGGTTGACCACGCACCCCCGCCGGTTGAGTTGTCGAGGCGATGGTGGAGAACGACCTGCGGGGACGCTGTGAATGAACCTACCTGCGCGGTGATTCGAACAGGCTGACCGGGACTGGGCACCGCCGGACTGTGAAGAATGCCATCCAGCTGGGCTGCAGGCAGCGGGATGTATCGCGAGTTTCTCGTGCCGGGGGTGCCCAGGTTTTTGGGCACTGGGAGCGAGATGTCTGTGGCGATGCTGTGATCCCAGGTTTGGACGATCAATCGCGATGCCCCTGCAACCCATCGGGCTTCGAAACTTACCTCATAGTTCGATCCTGAGGTCATGGCGGTCGCGTCGAGCTCAACGCGATTGGCCCGATTGTCGCCGTGGCCGTCTGCGATGAGATGCATGACGGGGCCCTGAAAGTGGGTGGCGAAGTGTGTGCCCTGGGCCAGCCAGCCACTCGCGCTGGAGCCGTTGCTGGAGACTCGTGTGCTGTTGGCGAGGAGGTTTGCCCCCGCTGCGTTCAGCCGCAGCTGGATGTTCTGCAACAGCACATGGCTGTCGCCGACCAGATGCAGATGCAGTTCCTTGTAGTCCGTCGTCCCACCAGCGGTTTGCAACTGCTGGTAGTTGGCCGAGTGACGAAAGGTCTGGAACACGGACTTGTTTGTTTCATTGCTGTCCTGCCATGCCGATGCCAGGGCGTTGTTCATCCAGGGATTTCGCAATTCCATGCTGGAGCCATCGCCGTTTGCCAGGCGAGGCCAGTTGCCGCCAGGTGCATACTCCACTTCATCCGCCAGGTTTCCACGAGCATCGATCAGACGGATCCGCTCTCCATTGTTGGCCAGGCGTCCATTGAAGTCGCCCATCACCGGTATTCCACCATAGATCACCCTCATGGCCGCCGAATCCGCCGCCACAACCAGATAGCTGTCCGGTCCTATCTGCGTTCCTGATGGGAAAGTGAACTCGATCGCATCCGTGAAACGCCATCCAGACACGTCCACGGTGTTGGTGCTCCGGTTGTAGATCTCCACGAATTCAGCGCTCGGTTCGTCGGAAGGGGCGTCGTACATCACTTCGTTGATCACGATGTCCGTGGTGCGTGGTGGATTGTTCGACGCGTTGCGGGTGACCGATGATGAAGCGTAAAACTCGTTGCTACCGTCCGGGAAAGCTTGCAGGGCCTCGTCTGCCGAGGGGCGTTGGAA
>VHDG01000143.1 GCA_016871475.1 Verrucomicrobiota bacterium | reverse complement strand
CACGTCTGGATCCTGTCGAGGCCTTGAGGAACGAATGATGCGTCGCCGTGCTGACTGGGTGGAATCGATGCGCATGGCCTTTGAAGCCGTGCGCGCCCACAAGCTTCGCTCGGGCTTGACGCTTCTGGGGGTGATGATCGGGGTCTTCTCGATCATCCTGGTCATGACCACCCTTCGCGCGATGCAACGATCCGTGGAGGGGGAGCTGTCGGGGTTGGGGGCGAACACCTTTCAAGTGGCAAGGTGGCCCGGGATCATGCTCAGCGGCCCATCCGCATGGGAGCGATACCGACGTCGAACCCCCATCAGCATGGAGCACTTCCGGCTTGTGGAGCGGAAAGCAACGCTCGCTCTCGGTGTAGGAGCCGAGGAGAGCATCTCCGCGGGCGAGGCTGTGTCGAGGTTTGGGAATACGCCTCCGAATGTTGAGATGACGGGTGTGACTCCCGGTGTGTTTCCTGCCCGGAACTGGTCGGTCAAGGACGGCCGGGCCATTGCGGACGCGGATGTTGACTCCGAGGCCTATGTTTGCGTTTTGGGCGCGAGCCTGGAGAAAACCCTTTTCCCCTTCGGATCCGCGCTGGGAGAGAAGGTCAAGCTCGACGGCGTGCCCTATCGAGTCGTGGGCCTTCTCGAACCCCGTGGTGCCATCATGGGGGGCGATCAGGATAATTTCGCAGTCATTCCCATCACCACAGGGCTGAGCCGCTACGGCAGGATATGGCGCAGCATCGAGATCCTGGTGCAGGCGCCTGATGTGCGTAAGTTCGAGGATTCCATGGAGCAGGTGCGGGGGATTCTGCGCGTAGCCCGGCGTGTCGCGCCGGGGGCTGAGGACGATTTCGAGATCTTCTCTAATGACAGCCTGATCGGCCAGTTCCTGGCCTTCACTCTGACGGCACGCATCGCAGCAGCTGTGGTCAGCTCCATCGCGCTGCTGGCGGCGGGCATCGGAATCATGAATATCATGCTGGTCTCCGTCACTGAGAGGACTTGCGAAATTGGCATCCGTCGGGCCATCGGAGCCAAGAGGAGCAACATCCTGACCCAGTTCCTCACGGAAGCCGTGGTGCTTTGTCAGCTCGGCGGCATCGCCGGCGTGGTGTTGGGGCTGGCCGCTGGCAACATTGCGGCCCGGGTGCTGAACCTTCCTCTGGTCGTTCCCGTGGATTGGGTGATCGCTGCTCTGGTGATCTGTTCGGTGGTGGGCATTGTGTTCGGGGTTTACCCCGCAAGAAAGGCCGCAGGGCTCGATCCCATCGAGTCGCTGAGGTACGAGTGATGCCTCCCGGTCGGGTGAACAAGGACACGGCTTCGATCGAGGGTTAACCGAGTCTGGGGGGGGTCGATAGAGAGGGAAGGATGGGTCCTTTCCGGTCCCGGCTGGCTCGCCTTTTTATGAATGCCGAACAACAGACCTCCTTCAAGCAGGCCGTGGAGAAAATCTGCCTGGAACTTGTGTTCGCCGAACCCGGCACTGACTCCGGTCTCCTGCCGATCAACAGTCTGCTTGGACAGATTGAAGACTTGCCCCTGGCCAACGCCGGAATCCCTGCGGTTCACGAAGGCGTCAAACTGCTTAGAGGTTGGATCGATCAGGTGTTCGACTCAGGGGCGCTTTGGTCCCGGGAGGCGTTAAAACGTCTGGGGGAATGGAGCTCTTGGGCTCAGCAGAGCGCGGATTCTTGGATGACAGGCACGGCGTTTCCAGCTTTGCCGGACCACTGGTCCGTCACGTTGGTCTCCGCCGGGACTCCGGCCGAGACTCCTGCCAGGGCTGCGATCCCTGCGGCTGGCAACGATCATCCGGAGGAGCAAGCCCCCATCCGTCTAAACATCGATGGTGATGGCGATTTGCTGCGCGAATTCACCAATGAATCCCGTGAGCATCTTCAGAACGTCGAGCAGGGCGTGCTGGTCCTGGAGGACAACCCGAGGGATCGAGACACCCTGAACAGCATCTTCCGGGCATTCCACACTTTCAAAGGTGGATCCGGGCTGCTCAATCTGATGGCCGTTAACCGAACGGCTCATGAGCTTGAGAACCTCCTGGATCTGGCCCGGCAGGACAAACTCGCCATCACACTTCCGATCATCAACCTCATCCTCGAAGGGGGCGATGTGCTCAAGCAGTTCATCGAGGAGATCGATGCTCAGCTTTCCGGTGCGAAGCCGCCCGGGCCCATCTCGGTGCCCACTCAGGCACTCTTGAAAAAGGTGCGCATGGCGGCCGGCGGAGAACCCTTGCCTGATGCTCCGGCGTCAAAACCTTCCCCTTCCTCCCCGGCGACGTCCCCCTCACCGACGCCTTCGACCGAAGCCGGGTCTTCCGTTCCATGCGGGAGCGACGCGGACGTCAGGAGTGAACCCGCTGGGGCCGCCAAGGCGACTGGTACCCCCGGAGCAAAACCTGCGGCGGGCGTGGTGAAGGTCGATACGTTGAAGCTGGACAGTCTGGTGGATTTAGCCGGCGAGATGGTGATTGCACAGTCCCTGGTCCAGTTGGATCCGGCGATCGCCCGGTTGAGCAGCCAGAATCTTAACCGCAATCTTGCGCAGCTCGCGCGGATCACGAAGGAGCTGCAACGCATTGCCATGTCCATGCGCATGGTTCCCATCCGGCTCGCTTTCCAGAAGATGCAGCGGCTCGTGCGCGATGTTTCAGCCAAGCAGGGCAAGCAGGTGGAACTTGTGCTGAGCGGAGAAGAGACGGAACTCGACCGCACGATCGTCGAGGAAATCAGCGACCCGCTGGTTCACATGATCCGCAACGGTGTCGATCACGGCATCGAGAAGCCCGATGTGCGGGTCGCAGCCGGGAAACCAGCCACTGGAACCATTCGCCTCAGCGCTTACCACCAGGGCGGCAACATCGTGATCCAGATCAAGGACGACGGTGGCGGGCTTCGCAAAGACAAGATCCTGAAGAAAGCCCTCGAGAACGGCATCATCAAGCCCGGACAACAGCTCACCGACAAGGAGATCTGGGATCTGATCTTCGCGCCCGGCTTCTCCACGGCAGACCAGATCACTGACATTTCCGGACGGGGGGTTGGCATGGATGTGGTTAAACGAAACATTCAGAAGCTGCGAGGCAAGGTGGAGATCGAATCCGTCGAGGGTCAGGGCTCGGTGTTCAGCATTTACCTCCCTCTCACCCTGGCGATCATCGACGGCTTGATCATCAAAGTTGGGCGGGAGCGTTTCATCCTTCCAACCTTGTCCGTCAGGGAGTCGTTCCGTCCTGAGCGCGGGATGATTTCCACGGTACACGAGCGAGGAGAGATGGTTGCGGTGCGTGGCCGGTTGTTTCCGCTCATGCGCCTGAGCACGGCTTTCGGAATCACGCCGCTGTCGACGGATCCTGAGGCCGGGATTGTTGTTGTGATCGAAGCCGGTCAGGACGTTCGCTGTTTGTTGGTGGACCAGCTCGTTGGCAAACAGGAGGTGGTGATCAAGAGCCTGGGGGAGACGTTCAGAGCCAACCCCGCTGTCGCAGGGGCTGCGATCATGGGGGATGGACGTGTCGGGTTGATCCTCGACGTGAATGCCTTGGTCCGCCTCCGATCTACCCCGCAGGCAACGCCCGTGGGTGCTTGAGCGAATCCGGTGCAGTTGCTGCACTGAGGTTCGGTCACATCACACATTTCCAGGAGCGACCGCCCTTCGTAATCGGAAATCGGCTAGTCGTCATCGTTGCCAAGGATTGCGTCGCGCGGTCAGTAGCTCCAGCCAAAGGCAGCTGCCACAACCCACGACCTCACACTGTCCGACTTACAGAGCCCAAGAGGGCATAGCCCGAGCACCGTAAAGGGATGGACAACGAACCTGGGCACAGGCCTGTCCTCAGGCCCTTGGTTGTCGGACGTGCGGCTCGTTGTCCACCCTTGAGGGTGTGCCTTCTGGCCGAACGTAAGCAACGGCAGCGAATGTTCTCTGCAACGCGCGGGGGAAAGCCAATTCGGTCGCGTGACGAGGGAGAAGAGAAATGGGGGCGCGAGTTGAAAATAGTGAGATGTGTGTCCCTGGCGTTTGATCAATCATGAGAAAACCTGACGGGCCGTTCGAATCACCGGGGAGCCCCATTTCGCATCCGTTCCCCGATAAGCGACAGGTAGGTGTAAGCCAGGACATTCTCCTTGGATGGAAACAAGCCTTGCGATCGCTCAAACCACTTTCGGGCCTCGGTGATTTCTCCGACCTGGAACCAATGCCAGCCCATGTGCCCGACTGTGTTGAAACCGTTGGGGTCCAGTTTTAGCGCTGCTTCGAAATGGCCTCGAGCCTCGTCGTGCCGGCCCAGCCAGTCCAGGCACATGCCCTGGCGAACCCGGGACAAGGGATCGAGCGGGTTCAATCGGCTCGCACGCTCGAGCCACTCCAGAGCCGACTGTGCCGAGGCCTGATGTCCGGGTGCACCTTCGGAGGCCAGCCTCCAGTGATGATCCCCGATCTCGTAGGCTGTTCGAGCATTCGACGCGTCGATCGCCGCAGCCTGTTCCAGGAGCGACAATCGCTCGGGCGTGGATTGTTTGATCAGATCGACTTTCGCCAGCACGACCGACTCAGCCTGGAGCCGGTGAATTCGAGGAGCCAGAAACGCGATACAAGCGACGACCGGCAATGAGAATACGACCCGGAAGCCGGTTGAGGCGGAGGACCAAAAGCGATCGCCGCCATATCTGAGGGCTGCGGTGCAAAGGGCCATAAAACTCACCGCGGTGAGAGCGTTCGCCGGGATATGCATGTTGAAGTCGAAGAGAGAATGCATAGCGATGGCCACGATCCCTGAAAACGCTCCGAGCACCAGGGCAGCCCGGGTGCTTTGCCGGCTTGCATTTGGGTCCTTAACGCTGCGTTGCAAATGCTTCCATCCTGCGAAGAATCCCCAAGCCAGACAGATCAAAGCACCCCCAATGAGCAGCGCGCCGGCAATTCCATAGTCAACGAGAGCGTTGAGGTAGTCATTGTGGACGCGTTCGGGTGAGCCCGAGAGTTGGTCCGAAGCGGGGCGATGTTTCGGGAAATGATGGTTGAAGTGGTCTGGTCCGGCCCCTAGCCAGGGATTCTCGCGCCAGATGGCGACGGCGGCCGGCCATAGTTTGAAACGCACGTCATGGGTCACGCGCAGCTCCGTCAGCCTCTGCTGCCGCGCGTCCGCACTCCTCGCAAAATAGAAGGCAAGGCCCCCGGCACAAACCATCGATCCGAGGATCAAAATGGTGGGGAGGCGTCGACCTTCATGTCGGATCAGCCAGAATAGGAGGAGGAAACCCAGTCCTGTCAGGGCGCCGAGCCATCCCGCTCTTGAGATGGTGGCGACCAGTCCGACGATGATGGCCACCGAGGCGTAGCCCAGCATGATTTTTGGAACAGCGCCGTAGCGTCCCATCACCGTGGCGGCCAGGGAGACAGGAAGAACCATCGCGAGGAATCCTGCGAGATGGTTGGGGTTGATGTATGTGCCGGAGCCACGGCCTGTGAAGCTCGGTGGACGAGTCAACCCCCAGACCTGATCTGACTTGGTGAGCAACTGGTAGGTCGCGTAGAGGCTGATGAGTGTTGCGATGAGGACCAGGGTGATGGCGACAGCCTGGACAAGCTCCTGACGGTGCAGGTTGTTCACGATGAGCAGGAACACAGCGCTGTAGATCACGACGCGCAGAGCTTCCTGCTGGGCGGTGTACTGGACGGGGGCTTCGTAAGCTCGCCACAGCGTGTAACCGAGGAAGGCGACAACAAACCAGCAGGCTGGTGGCCAGAGAACCCGGTGACCGCTGATGAAGCAGAGTCTGATCACCCACAAGACCAAGGCTGCGACCGTCAACCATGCGATCCAGACGAAGTCCTGTTTGCGGACCAACCCCAGGCATAAGGGACCCGATGCAAGAATCACCAGTATCAGTCCAGTAATACATCGCTCCAAAAGACCGTCGAATCTGGGCTTATCCATTGCGTTGAACCTGCGTAGGTGGCATGGCTGCGACAAGCAAAAATTGCCGCCTTCCCGGTGACCTCATGGTCTGTGAAGTCAGGGTGTAGGAAGGTCATCTCCACAGGAGATCTGTAGGACTATCCGGAGGGCTATAATCATTTAGTGGTAGTGAACGGCCTGGCTTTTTTTCTTAGTGTGCGCGCATGAGGATCCTGATCATTGAGGGAATCAAGGATGAAAGCTCCGCCATGCAGGCGGTTTTGCAGGCGGAAGGTTTTCAGGTGGAGACCTACTCTCATGGGAAAAGCGGGCTCGCAAGCGCACTTCGAGAGGATTACGCACTGGTCATTGTGGAAGCTCGACTGGCTGACATCGATGGAGTGGCTTTGGTTTCTGCGCTGCGAAGCGCGGGTCGTGCCACTCGAATCATGGTGGTGTCGGAGAACCCGACCGTGGAGGAGAGAATTGCCGCTTTGAACGCGGGCGCGGACGATCTGGTCTCGAGGCCCATACATGAGCGGGAGTTTCTTGCGCATGCGAAAGCCTTGCTCCGGCGTACGCCGCTCGACATCAGTGTCAGCACTCTCCGGTTCGAGGATCTCGAGCTGGACACTCGCACTCACTATGTCACCCGAGCCGGAAAGCGCATCAAGCTGCCGATGAAGCAGTTTTCGGTCTTGGAGTATCTCATGCGCAATCCCCACAGCGTGGTCACCCGGCAGGACCTGGCCCGCGACATTTGGAGCAGTGATCCGAGCGCAACCAACAACGTTATTGATGTGACCGTTCACCTGCTCCGCGAGAGCCTGGACAAGGGCTTTGATCGGCCCGTCATCCAAACGGTGAGGGGAGTGGGCTAACGTATGAACACTGCGTCGGCGGGAGCTTCGGCCGCGTTTCCTGGGCCCCGCGAAGCGGAAGCTGAGGAGCCTCATACCCGGCAACCGTGATCTCCGCATTCGCGGTCCAATCCTTGCGAGCCTACAACCCCGATGTTGACCGCTCGGAGGACTTGTTCGACACTCTACCCCCGCTGAGCCTGCTTGGAATGACCGCTTGAAAGTCTTAAGCAGCCCGGCCAACAAAACGTCGAACACATATTACTCCGTCACAACAAACCCTTTTTGACTGAGCCCGCGTCCGGTTTTCAGTCATACGAATTCCTTCAACACCAACTCTTCAATTCACCATGACCCGATTCATCCGCTCCACGATTGCCATCATGTTCGGCCTTGCCATCTCGATTCCCACCCTCCCCGGGGCTGAGGGGCCTGCGGTTTTTCCTGTTGGCGGCTTGAAGTTCAAGAAGCCTGAAAAGTGGACGTGGGTGGAGTCCACGTCATCCATGAGGAAAGCCCAGCTCAAAGCGGCCAGCAGCGATGGAAAGCACGCTTCCGAAGCCGTGTTCTTCCACTTCGGTCCCGGCGGCGGTGGCGGTGTTGCGGCCAACGTGGATAGGTGGCTCGGCCAGTTCCAGGAATCCAAAGACAAACTTCAGTCGAAGACTGAAACGATCACCGTCGCTGGTCACAAAGTGACCTACGTGCAGGCCCAGGGTACTTACCTGAGCGGGCTGCCTGGCGGACCCAAGACCCCCATGCCGGACACTCTTCTGCATGGCGCAGTTGTGGAACATGCCGACGGGGATGTGTTCATCCGGATGACTGGTCCTGTTCCGCAGATGAAGAGCCTTCATGGAGAGTTCCGGTCCATGGTGGAATCGGCCCTTAAGAAGTAGCGCCGAGAGCCCGCCACCAAGCACCGTCAGCCGACTACTGGGAGCCCGTGCGTTCCAGGATGAGCGTCCCCAGGCTTCGATTCAGCTTTTCCTGATCGGTGGTGATATCTCCCAGCACCCCGATGGAGTCGCCGGCTCGATTCAGGAGATCCGCGCGCTTCTCGGACTCGGAGACGACCCGGGCAATCTGTCGGTCGCTTAAGCCGATCCCGGGGCCAGTCACATCATTGTTGTCCTCCGCTTCAATCCAGTACTCGATCATTGTGCCTTCCTTGAGCGGCGGCTGGAACGAGCTCATCCTCCACTCGTATCGTCGCTTCACCCGCATTCCAGTTTCGGAGTCCATGGCCAGATCGATCGATTTTTCAGCGCCCTCGTCGAGAGTGGATGCGCGATATCTCAATGTCAGTCGCTTCAGCCTGAAGTCGTCCGAAGCTTCGAGGCCAACCACCAACGTGGCCTGGCGCGTGATGAGCTCCTCCTTCCTCTCAGGCCAGGTGATCCGAGCCTGTGGAATGCGATCGGGCAGGATGTCGATTCGATACACCG
>VHDG01000142.1 GCA_016871475.1 Verrucomicrobiota bacterium | reverse complement strand
GACCGATCTGCGGCGGTTTTCAGGTCCCGCATCCGACTTCTGGAAACAATATGTGCAAACACTCGCCTCTCTGGGAGGTGCCAGCCGCGGGATGCTCCTGGTGCGGGACACCGCTCCCGATTCCCAGTGGCGTCAGCTGGCGGACTGGCCAACGTCCTTCCCCACGACACGAATCACCCAGGCATTCCAAGCCAGCCTGATTCAGCTCGCAGATACCACCGTCCAACAAGGACAGTCGATCCTGCCCCTCGACTCCCCCGTTCCTCGCGGTCCGGGACAGTTTGCAGCGGCGGTCCGCCTTCAGCTCACCAGTGGGCCCCACTGCGTCGCCGCACTGCTCTTCTCCGAGGTCACCGAATCCAGCCTTCACGAAACCCTGCTGCGCCTCCGACTCGCGGTCGATGTCCCCCTGTCCTTCCAGGACCATCAATCCGCCCAGAAAGCACGGGATGATGCCTCCTCCTTTGCCTCGGCCCTGGACGTCATGGTGATGGTCAACGAGGAGAAACGATTTCTCGCCGCTGCATTGGCATTCTGCAACGCGGCCGCATCGCGGTTTCAGTGCGATCGCATCAGCCTCGGATGGTTCGAGGGGGGATACATCAAGCTCCGTGCCATGAGTCGGACGGAGAAATTCAACCGTCAGATGGCGGCAGCCCAGCTTCTCGAAACCGCGATGGATGAGGCGCTCGACCAGGATGACGAGATTCTATGGCCTCCCCCCAAGGACTCGACCCTGGTGACCCGTGATCACGAGGCGTTTGCCCAGGATCAATCCGTGGCCTGCCTGCTGTCGCTCCCGATTCGTCTGGATGGAAAAATCGTTGCGGTTCTGACCTGCGAACGGGCTGAACCCGCGTTCAAGGAAGCGGAGATCCAACAATTACGTCTCTGCTGCGACCAGGCTGCCCGAAGGCTCACAGACCTCAAGACCACGGACCGATGGTTCGGCGCCAGGCTGGCGGCTGCGTTCAAGGAGAAGGCAGCGACCTGGCTGGGACCCAAGAATACGTGGGCAAAAGTAGGTGCGATCGCCGGATGCATCGTTCTCGCAGCCCTGTTTCTCATCCGTCCGGTGTATCGGGCGGAGGGGAACTTCATTCTCCGCAGCGACGAAGGGGCCTTTCTGACTGCGCCGTTCGATGGGTTTATTGATCAGGTCGATGTCCGCCCAGGGGACAAGGTCGAGGCAGGGCAAAGGCTGCTTTCACTTGCGACGCGCGACCTTGAACTCGAGGAGTCTGCTGCCAACGCAGATCTCAACCGTTACCTCAGGGAGGCTGAGAAAGCCCGGGCCAGCCGTTCACTGGCTGAGATGAGAATCTCTGAATCGCTGGCTGACCAGGCTCGTGCCCGACTTGAGCTGGTGAAATACCGGCTCAATCAATCCGCCATCAAAGCACCGTTCAAAGGCGTCGTGGTTGAAGGTGATCTTCGCGAGCGCCTCGCAGCACCGGTGAAGCAAGGTGACGCGCTGATGCGAGTGGCCAAGGCCGAACTGCTCTACGTGGAGGCGGAGATCCCCGAACGGGAAATCCACGAGATACTGGGACGTGATACCGGTGAAATCGCATTCGTCAGCCAGCCGAAGCACAAGTTCCCGATCAAGATCCTCAAGGTTGAACCTGCCGCATTTCCCCGCGCCGAGGGGAACGTGTTCCTGGTGCGATGTGCGTTCATCAACCCTCCCGAGGATTGGTGGAGACCCGGCATGAGCGGCGTCTGCAAGCTGACCGTGGAGCGTCGCAGCCTGTTCTGGATCTTCACCCATCGGACGGTGGATTTCCTGCGACTCAAACTCTGGTGGTAACATGGCCGACGCCACTTCCACATTCAGCGAGTCCTGGTACCGGGTATCCTCCCAAAAGGTGTACATCCGCGAAGGAGTTCGGATCCGTCGGCAGAACTTTCGCGGCGAGCGATGGCATGTGCTCGAGAATCCCTTCAACAACGAATACTTCCGGATCCGGCCGGAGGCTTATGCGTTTCTGGCAAGGCTGAGCCCGGACCGGACGGTGGGTGAAGCCTGGCAGGAGTGTCTTGATGAGAATCCCGATACCGCCCCGGGCCAGGAGCAGGTGATCCAGTTGCTCGCCCAGCTCTATCTGGCGAACCTGCTGCATTACGACTCTGCGTCCGACGCTTCCGAGCTCTTCAGTCGCTACAAGAAGCGAAGGGAACGCGAGCTCCGCGCCAAGCTCGTGAACATCATGTTCATGCGATTCCCGCTGTTCGATCCGGACCGGTTCCTGGTGCGCACACTGCCATCGATCGGCCGCCTCTTCTCCCTCTGGGGGTTATTGTTGTGGACCGTGGTCGTGGGATACGGACTCAAGCTTGTCGCAGACAATTTTGGTGCCCTTCGGGAGGAATCCCAGTCGGTCCTGACCCCGGAGAATCTGCCCCTGCTTTACGTGGGAATGATTCTCATCAAGACCCTGCACGAGTTTGGACACGCGTATGTCTGCAGAAAGTTTGGAGGCGAGGTGCACGTCATGGGTGTGATGCTCATGATCTTCACACCCGTGCCCTACGTGGATGCCACATCCAGCTGGAGTTTTCGTGAACGATGGAAGCGGATTCTGGTGGGAGGAGCGGGAATGATCGTCGAGGTTTTCATCGCCGCGATCGCGACGGTGGTGTGGGCCAAGACAAGCCCGGGAGTTCTGCACAATCTGGCGTACAACATGATGTTCGTAGCCTCGGTCTCCACCGTGATCTTCAACATCAATCCCCTGTTGCGTTTCGACGGTTATTACATGCTCTCCGACTGGCTGGGGATTCCGAATCTCTCGCAACGCGCGAACAAACAACTGCGCTACCTGTCCGAACGGTTCCTGTTCGGCATCCGAAAGGCCCAACCACCCACCACCCACCGTAAGGAAGCGTCCTGGCTCGTCACCTACGGCATCACGAGCGGCATCTACCGTGTGATTGTCTTCGGGGGCATCCTCCTGGCAATCGGGGATCATTTTTTCATCATCGGCCTGATCATGGCTGCGGTCTGTTTCGTTTCCTGGGTCACGGTCCCCTGCTGGAAGTTTCTGAAGTACCTCGCCTCAGATCCCAAACTTGACCGCACTCGCCCGAGAGCCATCGCCGTCAGCTGCGCAATCGCCCTGCTCCTCATCGTTTTCTTTCAGTTCATCCCTTTCCCCAGTCACTTCAGAGCTCCTGGAATCGTCCAGGCTCAGACCTGGTCGGAAGCCATCACGGTTTCAGCAGGGGTCATCGAAGAGGTCCCATCCAAGCCTGGTTCCAGAGTTCGAAAGGGCGATCTCCTGGCACGAATGTCGAACAGGGAATTGGAACTGGAACTGCAACAGGCTCAGGCGGCGGTTGCTGAGACCGATGCCAGGATCCGGCAAAGCACCTCGGGGGGAGGCGTGGACGTCAAGCCGCTCCAACAACGGCTGGCGGCTTTGACCAACCGCGTGGAAAAACTCCGATCGGACCTGAACGGCCTGTCGCTGGTCGCACGTCATGACGGGCTCTGGGTGGCGCCCGAACTTCAGGATGCGAAAGGTCGCTTCGTGGCCAAGGGAGTTCGCCTGGGTCTGCTCGCTGATCCTTCGTCCTTCCAGTTCATTGCGACAGTGCCCCAAGAGGACGGGGATGCCCTCTTCGCACGAAGGATTCTGGGTGGAGAGATCCGCATGCGTGGCGAGGCAGGTGATGTGATCAAAGCCGAGAACTGGAAGCCCATCCCCGGCGCTCAGCGGATTCTTCCATCCCCTGCCCTGGGCTGGCGGGGAGGCGGAGAAGTTCCCGTCGCCATGGATGACCCCAACGGCCAGCGGGCGGCTGAGCCTTTCTTTGAAGTCCGTGCAGACCTTGCCGCCTCCGAAGAAGCCTTGCTCTTGCACGGACGTTCCGGACGTATCCGCTTCCAACTCGAGTCCGAACCTCTGCTCCCCCGGGCTGTCCGACGACTTCGCCAGCTCCTGCAAAAGCGATACCAGCTCTAAGGCAACATGCAGGTTTCGGATTACAAACGACTCTCCTGCCGAATCCCCGAAGCGCCACTTAAGGGGATTGATGAAGTGGTGAACCGCTGGATCGGAGCCTGCCGCAGGCGTGCCGAGATCCTGCAACAGCTCGAACGCGACGCCGAGACGGTCTGTGGACTGCAGAAGGAACTGGGCAATCTCGATGATCACCATCTTCAGCAGAAGCTCTTCCATCACCGCGAGCAAGCCCGGCGCAATGGCCACCTGAAGGAAGACCTCATCCCATCCCTGGCGGCGGTGCGAGAAGCAGCGCGACGTCAGCTGGGCCTTCACGCTTTCCCTGTTCAGATCATGGGAGCCCTGGCCCTGCATCGCGGCATGCTCGCAGAGATGGCAACCGGGGAAGGCAAAACTCTCACAGCTGCGCTCGCCGCTGTGCTCTGTGGATGGACGCAACACCCCTGCCACGTGGTCACGGTAAACGACTATCTGGTGACCCGAGATGCCATGTGGGTTCACCCCCTTTTCCGGTTCTGCGGGGTACGAGTCGGGGCCGTCACCGCTTCCATGGATTCAGCGCAACGCCGGAAGGGCTACGAAGCAGATGTCACTTACACAACCAGCAAGGAGCTGCTGGCAGATTTCCTGCGCGATCAAATCCGGGTTCAACCCATCGCCCACCCGACACGACGCCTCATCCGGCGCATGCTCTCCCCCCAGGCTTTTTCGAAGGAGATGCTTGTCCAGCGAGGACTTCACACAGCCATCGTGGACGAGGCGGACAGCATCCTGATCGACGAGGCAGTCACTCCACTGATCATTTCCTCGAGCCGACCCAACCCCTCATTGACAGAGGCTGCCAGCCTGGCGTCGGAGCTGGCGAGCGAACTGGATCCTGAGGTCGACTACACAAAGAACCTCCGCTATCGAGAGGTTGAATTCACCGAATCGGGTCTGGCGAAGCTTGCGGAGCGCTGTGGCCGGCTGCCTGGCCTGTGGCGCGGCCCGGAACGTCGCAGCGAGATCATTCGCCAGGCGCTCGTTGCCCGCGAGTTCTTCATTCGTGGAAAGCAATACATCGTCGAGAGTGAAAAGATCATCATCGTGGATGAGTTCACCGGCCGGCCCATGCCTCAAAGAACCTGGAGAGAAGGGCTGCATCAAGCGATTGAAGCCAAGGAAGGGCTCAAGTTCTCGGATCCGTCTGAAACCATTGCACGGATGAGTTTCCAGCGCTTCTTTCGTTGCTTCCGACGGCTTTCCGGGATGACGGGAACGGCGGCGGAGGCAGCCAACGAGCTCTGGCAGATTTACGCCCTTCCCGTGATCCGCATTCCGACACACCGCCCCTGCATTCGAGTTCAGCAACCAGATCTGTGGTTCCCGTCGCGTGAATCAAAAACTGAAGCTCTCATCCGGGATATTGAACAGCTTCACAAGCAAGGACGCCCTGTTCTTGTGGGAACGCGGAGCGTGGCTTACAGCGAAGAGCTCACGACCCTTCTCACGGGAAAACGTATTCCATGCCAGGTCCTGAATGCGCAGCGCCAGCAGGCGGAAGCGGAGATCGTGGCTTTGGCTGGAGAACCGGGAAAGATTACCATCGCCACCAACATGGCGGGACGCGGGACGGACATCCGGTTGGGGGAAGGCGTCGCGGGACTGGGTGGACTTCACGTCATTGCCACAGAACGCCACGAGTCAGGTCGGGTGGACCGTCAACTCTTTGGTCGGAGTGGGCGACAGGGAGATGCCGGGAGTGCCCAGGTCTATCTCAGTGCGGAAGACGACCTTTTCACCCGTCACCTGCCAGTAAGCGTTCAGAAACTTCTGCCGCGTCCTTCTTCAGGCTCCGGGATGCCAGGCGGGATCATGGCTCGTGGGCTGGTGAAAGCGGCTCAAGCCAAGGCACAACGCATGGCTTGGAAGCAACGCCTGGCGGTACTGCGAGCCGATGAGTGGTTGAAGGACAGCCTGTCCTTCACAGGGAACAACGGCTGACTGCCCTGCTCTGCTCAAGGGATTGAGGTCTTTTGCTGGCAAAAAGATGGACGGCAAAAAAATGAGAACCTCTGTTCTTAACATCTTTTACCCCACATTTTTTTCCCGGTTCTCCCCCCGTCGCCAGCAGCCCTGGAGTCCTCGATGTGTAGACCTCTCGCCCTCTCCGCGTCTCCGCGTCTCCGCGTGAGAAAAGTGTCTTCCTCCGATGCCGTCTCCGATGCACCGACCGACAGGACTTCGAGAAACAAAAAAACTGGAATAAAAGTCAGGGTGGAGACTCACAGGTAGGTAACACCGCGTGAGCATGGCCATGCCGGAGCGGCTACAGCAAACAACCAAAACGTAAACTGTTAGCACATCCATGAAAACATCCCTGCTCCTTGGCTCCTATGCCATTATCTCAACCCTCATCCTGACGGAGGCTTCACTTCCGGCCCTGGCCAACCCACGCTCACCCAAGCCACCTGAGTTCGAAACGAAAGTGCTCCTCCGTGGACTTCAACACCCCACTGGCATCGCGTTCAGGGAGGTGATCTCTACTTCACCGCAGTCCCAAACCCGGGCACACCCAATGCCGGGAACGCGGTGAGACAGTTTGATCTCGATGAATGCGATCCCACTCTCATCCATGAGGGCGAACCCGAACCTGTGAACATCGCCATCGGCAAAGGGGGGGATCTCTATTGGACCTGCAAGAGCGCCGGCGTAATTCTGACCCGCACTGCGGATGGAGCCATCAGCCCTCTGCAAACCGGGCTGAACAAGCCGGTCGGGATCGCGTTGAACCGCAGGGGCACAAAGCTCTATTGGACTGAAGTCCCTACGCCCGGAGTGGCTGGATCTGCGGGAGGCTCGAACAAGGTTTGGGAACTGAATCTCGTGACAGGCAAGAAAACGCTCGTCAACGCAGGTGACCCTGAACCCACCGACATCGCCGTAGGTCCGGACGGCTCACTCTACTGGACCTGCACATCAGCAGGGGTGATCATCGAAGCCAAACGAAGGAATCGTCGGCACTGATCCCAGTGGATCTCTCCAGTAGATCCTTGTTTCACACGTGCCCCCCTGTGCTGGTCCTGAGTTACCGGACATCACAGCGGGGGCTGTTGGTTTACCTGCCCAACCATCGCGGAAGCCACAAGATCTCAACCGCAAGCACTCCCAGCCTGTGATCGAGAAGAAAGCGGCTGAACCAAGACGGGGAGGGGTTATCTCTTGCTGGCAAAAAGATGGTCGGCAAAAAATGAAAACCGGTGTTCTGTATTTCTCTCCGCGTCTCCGCGTGAGAAAACGTCCTATCCCATGCCGTCTTCGATGTAGCGACCGCCTAGTCTGTGGGAGTGTATGCATTTCCCAGATTGCGCAGATTAGAAGCAGGGAAGAAGAGAGGGGAAGTGGTGACAATTTAATGAGCTGTCCCTCGATCTAATCCTGGTTCAGGTCTGAGCCAGGAGTTTTTAGTTTATTCCAGGCGCTTCCGAATCCATGACGGATGACGCCTGCAATCGAGTACGGCGTGAATGAACACGGTGCCGTCGGAATGGGTTTAGTAGATCGCGAAAGGAAAGCGCTTGGAGAGCAGGCGGTGATACTGACCAAAGAAGACGCGGTGCATGCCCGCGTAGAAGAGAAGGGAGTCAATGTCCGAGAATAGGGAGTCGCGGAAGTAAGCGCCGAGACCATCACGATGCTTTTCGTAGAATTGCTGGCCTTCATCCAAGTCGCGCTCAGCCTCGTCGAGGATGAGAATCCTCATGACTGGCCTGAGAGGCGTTTCTTGGCAGCGTCCCAATCAGAAAACACGGCCTTGCCCGAAGCCACGCGCTGGGCGCGCTCCTCAAGAATCGACCCGTGCCATTCCGGGGAGGGGACCGATTCCTGCCGGGGCCAAAGAGAATCCCAAAGGGCTTCCAAGGTCTGAAGCTTCTCGTCCTGGGTCATCGGGTCGATAGTTTTCATAACCAAGCGCTATTGTAGCACGCCCCGGAGATTGATGAAATCGCAAAGTTTCCTCAGCATCTCGAGCCACGAGTCCGCGGGAGAAAACATCCTATCCCATGCCGTTTTCGATGTAGCGACCGAGAACGGGCAGTGCCCGAGCATCCCCAAGGGATGGACAACGGACCGTGCTCCGCTCAACTGACTCCGCCTCTGAACGTCTTTCTTACCTCCCCAACCACTGCGGAAGCCACAACGACAGCTGCGGCACGTAGGTGATGATCAGGACTCCAACGGCCAGCACTCCCAGGACTGGCAATACCGACCGCGCGACCTCCGCCATCGGTTTCTTGAAT
>VHDG01000141.1 GCA_016871475.1 Verrucomicrobiota bacterium | reverse complement strand
CAAGCTCGTCCACGTGATGCGCAGCGCCCTCGACGGAATGGGCATAGGCAATCGTCTGCCAGATCCCAAGATCCTCGCTGGCCTCGATTCTCAACCGTTCTCCCGCAGCCGCCGGAAAACAGAGATGGACAAGACCTCCCGGGAGTTGGATGCACTGCGCGTTTCCGGGAGGGAAGATCCAGCCCTGTTCGACAATCACCGCAGAGGCCCTGGAAGGACGCCCAGGAACATAAGGGGGCGGATCCACATCCAGGGGGGAATGTTGGATTTTCACAACCACTGTCTCCGACCGTTCCCATTCGTCATCCTCGATAGGTGTAAGGGTGAGAAACACCGACGAACGTCCGGCTGGTATGACCACCACGTCGGGCAGTTCCTCATAGTCCCGGCCTTCGGTAGCCGTGCCCTCGACGCTGATCAGAACATCAAGCGGCTCACTCACAGGTCCAGAACGTCGGATTTGGAATGTCGCGGTGTTAAGTTCTCCCGGCCGCCGCGGCTCCACTGCATGAGCGTCCCAGGCGATGATCGTTACCACCGGAGATATGTGTCGGGGAGAAACTTCAATCTCCACGATGGCCGACACCGAGACCGCTCCATCATCATCCGTCGCTCGGGCAGTCAAAACGTGTTTTCCAGCCGGCGCCTCCTTCCAGACAAACAGGTACGAAGCTGCTGGGAGGATTCCTCCGGCGGGAGTCAGCTCGCTCCTCCCGGGGATTTCTCCGATCTTTTCCCGGCCGGCGAAAAACTCAACTTTCCGGATAAAACCATCGGCATCCGTGGCGATCGCGGTGATGGGGATATCCTGGCCGTGCGGGAAGACTGTTCCCGAGATGGGTCGCGTGATGTCCACCTTGGGCGGCAGGTTCTGTGTCGGCGCGTGATCAACGATCACTGCCCTTGCAGAATCGGTTCCGTGAATTCCATAGCACCAGGGAGGTGGAGGATAGATGGCAGGACAGAGCGGAGGCAGGAGGGTCAGAACCACGACCTCATCGCCCTCGATGGCCTTGTCGGAAATCGGCTTCACCGTCACATCCACACTTTCCGCGCCCGCAGGAAGCGTGAGGGGGGCGTTGATTCTCTCATAGTCCACGCCGTTCACAGCGGCGCCTCCCATCAGAAAGAACACCGACACGCCGACATTTTTGGGCCCCGATACCCTGTGAACCCGGAACACGGCGGGATCAGGCGACCCCGTGGACGGGTCCAGCTCGGCTGCGCGCGGATCTATTGCTGTGACGGAGAGCATCACGACTTCCGGCTCGTCCGTCACTTTGATCTGCACCTTCTGCGACAACACCGTATCGCCTTGAGAATCCAAGGCGCATGCGAACAACTCATGGTCGCCGGGACCCGCACCCACCCATTCAAACACATGTTCGCGAGGTCGCCCTGGAATCACAGCGTCCCTTGTAAAATGCTCGGAAATCCCGATCCGTTGGTTGCCGTCGAAGAATTCCACCCGCCGGATGTCTGCCAGCTTGTCCACTGCGACCGCGACAATCCGGATGGTTGCGCCCAGCTCAAAAGTCGATCCGGTCTTGGGCGCCACGAGGTCGAGCGAGGCGATCTCGCTGGGTCGGTCGTTGTCGAACATCACGAGTTCCGCGGACGCATGATCGGGGTTGATACGATATTGTGCGGGGAAAGGAACGCCGAGGATTGGAGGGGAGGGGATCAGGGTCAATCGAACCGTCTCATCGGACTCAATGATCTTGTCGTCGATCGCCTGAAGTTTGAGCGACAGGGATTCCTCCCCGGCTGGGATGACTTGCAGCGGGCGCAGCTCCCGGTAATCCACTCCGTTGACCGCCGTCCCCTCAATCTTCAGCGAGACCGCGAGGGACTGATGTGTCGGCCCTGTCCGGCTGATTAGAAAATAGCCGGGTGCATGGTCGGCATCAGGCCATACATCGCGGGTCTTGATGTGAACAATGCTGACCGTTGGGATTTCGGTGTTGTGCCCCACGCTGATCCGTACCGGGGGTGAAACCACATGACGGCGGAAAGATACCTCATACCGTGCGGTGAGGACATGCGTGCCCTCGGGTGCCCCATCCCAAACAATTGAGTGGATGTTCGGCCGGCCCGGGATCGGTGGGCGAGCTGTTGGAAGCGGGCTGCTCTTCCCAATCAATTTGTCTCCGGCGTAGAACTCGACAACACCGTCTATTTCGCCCTGGCTGTAAATACCAAGGGCGCTGATGTGGATCGCCGCGCCCTTTGGATACTGCCTGCCAGATTCAGGCTCAATGATGTCCAGGCGTGGGTCGGGCCCGCCATGGTCATCATCGCCGATCACCACCATGGCAGCGGCTGCATCGGGATTCACACGATAGGCTGTACGAACCTGGGTTGCATCCGCTGCAATCGGCTGCATGAGTTTGGCGCGTGCCACTTCCAATCCCTCCACTCTGTCGTCGCCATAGGGCAGCAGCAGGACCTGTTTGCGCGCCTCTCCCGGCGCGAATTCGACAGCCAACGGCAGCTGAGGATAATCCACCCCATAGGTTGCGGTGCCGTCATAACTCAGAAAAACCCTGAGAGGCGCTTCGAGCGGTGAGGTGCGTTCGATCGTGAACTGCCCGGGGGCGATCAGCGCGGCGGGATTCGGCTCGGCCGTCCTCCAACCAGTGGCTCGAATGCTCACCACCGGAGTGGATGGAACCGCCGTCACACGGATGGAGACAGGCGGAGAGCTGACCTCCTCTCCTTCGGGAAGTGTGGCTCGGGCGGTCAGCACATGCGCTCCTTCCGGTGGCGAGGACCATTCGATCTCATGCTCAATCACCGTGCCAGGATCCGGCGCAACGATGAAATTGATCTGAGACACACCAATCGATTGTTCGCCCGCGAAGAATTCCAGCCGGGGAACATAGCCCCTGGGATCCCAGGCACGCGCCGTGATTTTCACGGGTTGTCCTCCTGGAAAAGTGTCGCCGTCCAAAGGCTGAGTAATACGGATGGCTGGCGTCTCAGCAGGCACATCGTTGTCGTGGATAATCACCCGGGCGCGGGATGCCGTGGTGTCGATGACGTAGTTCGACAAGGCCTCGAATGGGGGATGCTCAAGCCCTACGGTGACTGTCTCCGGTCCCTCCATCTCGTCGTCGTCGAGAGGAACGATCACGATTTCATGGGACATCTGCCCCCCCGTCAGCCGTATCAGAGTTTCGAAGGGCGCATAGTCCTTCTCCACCGTGGCGGTGCCGCCCACACGCAGAGAAACCACGAGAGTGAGGTCGGGATCATCGTTTCCGGATCGCACCACCCTCATCCTTGCAGGTGAGGGGCGGCTGGTGATGGACGGCTCCGTGGTTTCGGCCTGGATGACTTTCAGCGCAAGCACCGGAAGCGGACCGCCGTAATCGAAAGCCAAGGCCGGACGGTTAAGCAGCAGGACAGAAAAGAGAGTCGCCAGGATGACAACACCGATTGGCAATCGCGGGGTTCGTTGCATACGCGTATCTCAATAATCGACGTTTGGAATTAAGCGAGCTACACAACATGCGATTCCCATGCCAGATACGGATGGAAAGCAGCAGGAGATCTCATCCCGATGGAAAGGGTGGAAACCAGTCTGCTTCATCTTCTTGTGCATCAGCTATTTCCTACGCCATCGCCTCCCCTGGATGCCTGTGGCCATTGATCCGCCTGACGAAAGGCCATCGCAGGGTCAAAACGATGCGGTTTGGGGACCCGTGCCCAGTGCGATCGATGCCACGTGGGGGAAGTGACCCAGTGTGTGGGGGGATGCATCCATGACCCTGAAAGAGGACGGCCAGGTTGGAAGCTCCCCACGCATCAAGTCCGTTCCTTGAGACCATCGCTGTCCGCAGGAGAGCCCTCTGAAACTCCCGCCTGCGGATGTGGATCGGAGAGCAGGCTTCCACACTGCGCACAGTAGTTCGCGTGGGCCGGACTTCGGAACTCGCAAACGCCACACACACGAGCCGCTTTTTTGCTGCGTCGATGGATGATCAAATTTCGCACATAAGGGATCCAGCTGAAGGCGTTGGCGAAGATAAACACCGAGTCGCGCTGGTAGAAGAGAGCATAGGAGAGGAGGCAGAGGCATCCTGATAGACTCAACCACCAAAAGGCCGAGGGTATGACCACCTGTTGACGACGTTCGGTGGCGTACCACTGGACGATAAACCGGCTGAAGAAGCACACATTTCCCAGCCAGCCGATCACCTTCCAGGTATGCCAATCCACTCCTAGAAACTTCCCCTGCCACACCACCGCAAGCATGAGCCAGTCGATCATGGCGGGGACCCTACCCCTGTCCCCCACGGATCACAAACACTCCTGATAAAGCCGCCGGAAGTCTTCAACGCTTACGGGTACCGCGTTGGTTTTATGACAGGGGTCGTCCACGGCCTGCAGGGTCAAAGCCTCAAGCTGGTCGCGCCTGACACCGTGATCGCTGAGTTTCGTCCCAAGTCCAATCCCTCGCAGGAAAGTCCCCACAAACTCGATGGTCTTGCTGTCTGCTTCGGAATCCGGAGCAGAATGGAGATCCAATCCGCAAGCCATCCCGACACGTCGATACAATCCAGGTTTTCGCAATGCACAGAATCGCATTCCCGCCACCAGACAAAGGGCGTTGGCCAGCCCATGATGCATTCCACACAGGCTGGAAAGAGGGTGCGCAAGGGAATGAACAACCCCCAGATCCTTCTGGAATGCCACGGCTCCCATCGCCGCCGCCACCAGCATCTTTCCGCGGGCGTCCAAATCCTTCCCATCGCTGACGGCCCTGGGAAGCGCTTCCACCACCAGTCGGATTCCTTCCAGCGCGATTCCGTCGCACATGGGGTGAAACTGCTGACAGGTAAAGCTCTCGATACAGTGGGTGAGAGCATCGGCTCCGGTGGCTGCTGTGAGTTTGGGAGGAAGACCGGTGGTGAGCTCGGGATCCAGAATCACGAGCTTGGCGAGCAGTTCCGGGTGAAACAACACGGCCTTACGGTGCGTGGCGTCCAGGGTGATCACCGAGCTCCGCCCCACCTCGCTTCCAGTTCCCGCCGTCGTGGGAATCGCAATGAACGGCGCCAAACCGGACCAATCGCTCTCACTATAGAACTGATGGAGGTCGAAGCCCGGACGCTTCACCAGAAGTCGCGCAGCCTTCCCCGCATCCAAGGGGCTTCCTCCTCCCACCGCGATCACTCCGTCACAATTCGAACTTCGAAACAACGCGGCAGGTTCCTTCACATCCGACTCGATCGGATTCGGATGAACCCCGGCATAGAGATGCCAGTCACGGCCCTGACGATCCTCCCCCAACACGCGGGCCAGAAGACTGAAGGCTTCTGTCCTGGCCAGGCCCGCGTCGGTCACCACCAGAGGTCGGCGAATTCCCAAACGCTCCATGCGTCCAGGCAACTCTCGAATCGTACCTGCGCCGAAGAGTGTGGGGGTTGGGAAAGAAAAGGAGGTGAGGCTCATGGAATGATGTGGTGAATAAAATTGGGGATGATTTTGGAAGCGAGGGGCGCGGGCTGGAGGGAACCGAGGCGGGCATCCAGGTCAAAACCGATGCGATCCCTCCAACTTTCGCGTCTGGGATCCCAAAGATACCGAAGCACCTCCGGGGATGTCTCAGGGTGAAATTGAACACCAAGACAGGCGCTTCCCCAGGAAAAGCCCTGGATGGCAGTGTGGCTGCCTGTGGCCAGCAAGGTACAACTGTCGGGTAACTCCAGAACAGCATCTGCATGACTCTGCAGCGCTTCGAATGAGCTCGGCATCCCGCTGAACAGCTTGTTTGACTTTCCTTCAGGGGTGAGCTGGATGGAGGTGTTGCCCAGCTCCCAGCCATTGGGATGCCTCGCCACTCTTCCACCTGCCGCCCGCCCCAAGACCTGATGGCCATAACAGACACCCAATACGGCCGTGCCCCGGGCACGGCAGCGATGAATCACATCGATCAACACCTGGTTGACCGGATCGTCGCTCCAGGCATCCCGGGGTGAACCAGAGATGATCACTCCATCGGTGCCGGGAACGGGCTCAGCTGACAGGTCTGCTTCCGCCGATTGCACACGCATCGACGCTTCCCCGCGCACACAGACATGCGTCGCAAACCATCCGGGAGCGGAGCACAACGGATGCGAGGGAGAATAGGCGTCGCTCCATTTCACAGCGTCGATCAACAGAATCTGCTTGGGTCGGAAAGCCATGCGACAATGCCGGGGAGATATCAGGAACGCGGCGGGTTCAGCAACTGCTTACAGAGTGACCAGATCTGGTCTGCCACAGCCTCCACGGACTGCGTGGCGTCGACGGTCTTGATTCGCGACGGGCTGGACTTTGCAATCTCCGCAAACCCTTGTTCGACCCGGCAAAAAAACTCGCGATCCAACCCTTCAAACCGGTCCTGGGGTGCGGTGGATGCTTGAGCAGCGCGTTGTCGACGTCGGAGTTCGCTGATCTCCACTGGAAGGGATAGGAGCAGGGTGAGATCGGGCCACGTGCCATCCACGGCGAAATCGATGATGGGCTTCACCGTCTGCCATCCCATCTGACGTCCGAAGCCCTGGTAGGCGATGGTGGAATCGGCAAACCGATCACAGAGCACGACTTCGCCGGCAGCGAGGGAGGGTCGGATGACTTCTCGGACCAGCTGGGACCGGCTGGCATTCATGAGGAGCAGTTCGGCCTCCGAAGACATTCCGCGTCCGGCAGGACTGTGTTTGAGGGTGTGGCGAATCTCCTCGCCGAGAGGCGTCCCGCCCGGCTCACGGAGCAGACGCACGACATGTCCTGCGGCGCGAAGCCGGTCCGCGAGCAAAGCGATCTGAGTGCTCTTGCCGCCGCCTTCAGTTCCCTCGAAGGAAATGAAACGGCCGACGATCCGGGATGTGTGAGTGCCGAGCATCTGGGTGCATTCTGATGTGCGGGAGCGATTCATTGCGAGAAGAAGGTTGAGAAAGAAGAATTGCTGCCCGTGGCGGCTTCCGGGTAAATCTCCCGCATGAATTCTCAACCGGCGGCCAAGACTCCGCTGACGTCCACGCAATGGCTGATCTGTGTCCTCGCGGCCATTGGATTCGCGTTCGATATTTATGAGCTGCTGATGCTGCCTCTGATCATCAAACCAGCCCTGGCTTCCCTTGGGGGGGTTGGTCCGGACGGACTTCCGCTTCTTGTTCCTGGCAGGCCCGAATACGTGCAATGGGCTCGCGCCCTGTTTTTTATCCCCGCGGTTGCGGGAGGCATATTTGGGCTCCTGGGGGGCTACCTCACCGATCGGCTCGGGCGCCGGAGAGTTTTGACTGCCAGCATCCTTCTCTATGCGGGGGCCGCCTTCGCAGCCGGTTATGCCACCAATCTCACCCAGCTTCTGGTGCTCCGGTGCCTGGTGTTCATCGGTGTCTGCGTCGAGTTTGTGGCGGCCGTGGCCTGGCTCGCGGAGCTTTTTCCGGATCCGCATCGTCGCGAGAAGGTTCTGGGCTACACCCAGGCTTTTTCATCCCTGGGAGGCTTGCTCGTCGCCGTTGCCAACGAGGCGGCAACCTATTTCTCGGCATCGCTCCCCGCGATCCATGGAAGCCACGAGGCCTGGCGTTACACCCTGATCTCGGGCCTCATCCCTGCCATCCCGCTGCTGCTGATCCGCCCCTTCCTTCCGGAGTCACCCGCGTGGTTGGAAAAGAAAGCAGCGGGCAAGCTGCGCCGACCAAGCCTGGGAGAGCTTTTTTCGCCGGAGTTGCGTCGGGGGACCCTCGTGTCGGCGATGATTTTCGCCTCGTGCTATGGCCTCGCTTTTGGAGCCATTCAACACCTGCCGCAGATCGTTCCCGGGCTCGCTGACGTCAAAGCCCAGGTGAAAGCGAGACAGGAGGCTCTCACCCAACAAGCCACGGCGGCGGGCAATGCAGCCCCTGCACCCCGGGCGCTCCTGGCGGCCGGAAGGCAGGTCGAGGAGGCGGAGGCCGCGAAGGTGCAGAAGTGGCAGGAAGTGGGCGGGCTCCTCGGAAGATTTGCACTGGCTGTTCTCGCGCTCAGAATCCTCAGCCGACGCACCCTGCTTCGGGTATTCCATCTGCCCGCATTGATTTACATCCCGTTCTTCTTCTACTGGATCGCATCCTCCATGGCAGAGGTCGGGGGATTGAGCATGATGAAGTGGGGAGCCGCGCTGGCTGGGTTCCTGGTGGTGGCCACCTTCAGCTTCTGGGGTAACTACCTCCCGTTGATCTACCCGGTGCACCTCCGGGGGACAGGAGAGAGCTTCGCGGCGAACATCGGAGGGCGGATCATCGGC
>VHDG01000140.1 GCA_016871475.1 Verrucomicrobiota bacterium | reverse complement strand
CTGGAACTGCGAAGCCTTTTGGGAGAGATCCTGGACACGTTGGATGAATTTTTTCATGAGCTATTCTTTCATGGACCGTCAGGTAGTTGGAGGTGGAGTGGATGATGGTGCCGTGCCTTGAGCATCCGCGATCACCTGACCAATCTTGTCCAGGAACACTTGTTCGTTGGAAAGCATCTCCTGGGTGAGCTCGAACTCGACGTCGCCCTGCCGTGCGCGGGACGACAGCAACTCGTGGGAGGCCTTCATGTGATCGCGCTGCTGGGACACAGCTTCCTCGAGCTGGTTGAGCACGGAATAGAGATGCTTCATCTCGCGACTCAGATGCTCCACGCGCACTCCCATGGAACTTGCTTCGAGATGTCGCAAGGATTGAATCAGATCCTCCCTAAGCCCCTGCAGCGGGGATGGCTGGGTCTCGGCGCTTGATCGACCGGGTTCCTCGGCTCGGGCAGCAGCCTTCTGCTCGATCGCCTTCGCCTCTGCGGAACCCCGGGCTTCGATCCCGGCAGCGGCCGCCATCTCCTTCTCCCGTGTGCCCTGCGCCTGAGCCACGAGCTCGCGTTCCCCAGCCGCTGCTTCTGCGGCACCTCGTGCACTGATCACCTCAGCCTGCGCCAGACCCAACTCCCTCTCCGCAGCGGCATCCGCTTTCTTGGCGGCTGCTCGCGCAGTAATCACCCGTGCCTCGGCGATACCCTTCGCCGCCTCACGAGCTGCAAGCCCTTCAGCCTCCTGCTCCATGGCCAGCCGGCGCTTCTCTGCTGCCTTGGCTTCGGCTTCTGAAAGAATTTGAAGCCTCTCCGCCTCTCTCGAAGCGGTCTCCCTAACTGCGTCGGCATTGGCCACCAGTTTGATCTTCTCCGCTTCAGCCAGGTTGCGATCGGCTTCCTTCTGGGCTTCGGAGGCCACGACCTTCTGCACCTGATCCCGTTTCGCGTTCATCTCGGCTTCGATGAGAGCGACCTCCCGGACGCGTTCCGCGGTCATTCGAGCCTCAATGTTCCGCTTCTCCTCCTCCTGCTGCGTGACCGCTTTCTGTTCCGCAACCACCACCGCACGATTCCGTTCCACCTCGACGGCCACTTCAGCCAGTTTCGTCTATTTCTCCATCTCAGTCAGCGACACCAGCCTTTCCCGCCGGACCCGTGCTTCATCGCCTTCCTGGATGGCCTCCTGCTCCAAACGCTGCTTCTCCTTGCGAACAGTGAACTCGCGTTCCTGGACCGCTCGATTCATGTCTTCCGTGCGCAATCGGATGGATTCCTCCGCCTCCAGGCGCTTGCCCTCAACCTCCATCCGCCGGCTCTCGATGACTTTCCTGGCGAGCGCTTCTTCATTTGCCTTCACCTCGGAGATCGATCGCGCCTGTTTGGCGGTGTCCTCCTCGTTCCGGCGCTTTTGCTCGCGTCGGGCGATGTCAGCATCCGCGTTCTCCTTCTCGATCCGCACCAGAGCTCGTTGGGAAAACTCATTGGACAGCACACGCTCGCGCTGGGTGATTTCAGTGATCTTCTTGATGCCTTCGGCGTCGAGCACATTGCTGGGGTCATGCTGATCCAGCGGGGTTTGCTCCAGGTAGTCGATGGCCACGTCCTGCAACAGAAACCCGTCCAGGTCCTTGCCGATCGTGTTCTGGATCTGCTCACGAAACTTCGTGCGCTCCGTGAACAGCTCGTGGAACTCCATCTGTTTGCCGACCGTCTTGAGCGCCTCGGAGAACTTGGCCTCAAACAGCTCACGGAGCTGATTCAGATCTGAAACACGCTCCGGAGTCAGCATCTGGAAAACCTTGCGCACGCTCTCCTCGCTGGCTTCGACACGGATGTAGAATGCAACTGCGATGTCTGCGCGGAGTTGTCCTTGCAGATCAGGCCATCCTTCCCTTTGCGTTGGATCTCCAGCTTTTTGACGGAGATATCGACGATATGATAGCTCTGGAGCACCGGGAACCGAAGCATCCAGTCGAAGGAGACTCGAACGCCTCCCCAACCTGTGATCACTCCAGCACGTCCCGGTTGGATTTTGCGGATGCAGAGGAAGATCAGACCAATGCCGAGAACCAGGACAAGGGCGATTGGGATGAGTAGGAGTGGAGTCATGGTTGTGTGTTTCCCTGTGGGAGTGCGGTTGTTGAGTAAAGCCGGACCCGTGGCGGCATCGCCAATACCTTAAGCTTCCTCGCTGAGTGATCCGGTATCGGCCAAAAAACTGGAGCAACCTCCACGAAGGCGCAAGACCGCAAACAAAAAAAGAGGGCCTTGAAAACCCGGCGACCGGCAGCCCTTCAGCTACACCGTGCAGATTTGGACACCCTGCTTGAGCGAACCCAGGGCGTCGGAACGCTTCGGAATGAACTCCTGAGCAACGTGACCTTTGTAACCAGTGGCAACAATGGCCCGCATGATCGCCGGATAGTACAACTCCTGCGTGTCATCAATCTCATTTCGTCCAGGAACTCCGCCCGTATGGTAATGAGCAATGTAGGCCTGGCTCCTCTTGATGGTGGCAATCACGTCTCCCTCCATGATCTGCATGTGATAAATGTCGTACAGAAGCTTGAATCGTTCTGATCCCACACGCTTGCACAGCTCAACGCCCCAGGGCGTGCGATCACACATGTAGTCCGGATGATTCACCCGGCTGTTCAACAGCTCCATCACGATGGTCACCTTCTTCTTCTCCGCATGAGCCATGATCCGCTTGAGCCCCACCGCACAGTTCTCAAGACCCTTCTGATCATCCATGCCGTCGCGGTTGCCGCTGAAACAGATTAGGTTCTCAAGCCCGGCAGCGGCCACACGATCAATGTCCTCCAGGTAAACCTTCACCAGTTTGTCGTGATGCTCGATTCGATTGAACCCCTTGGTAATGCCGCCGAGCCCATCGACCACAGGATTGCTGACCATCGAACACGTCAGCCCGTGCTTTCGCAGCGTGGGAAAATCTTCAGGTCGAAGAAGTTCGATGGAACCAAGCCCGATCCCTTTGGCGGCGGCTGCCAGGTCGTCGAGCGAGATCTTGGGATAGCACCACTTGCAAACAGAGTGCTGAATGCGCCCCTTGGCATCACCGGCAGCCTGGTCGGCTGCCTGCAGCCGGGAGGAGAGATGCGCCGCCGCTGCACCGGCGACCAGAGCAGAATTTAAGAGAGCGGAACGGCGGGAGATGGGAAAGTTCATGTTCGGGGCTGGTTTTTAAGCAACCTATGGATCCGCGGTTGGCAACGTCAAGAAGGCATTGCGGGATGGACTCAGAGACCTTCACCCGCTAGTTTCCACATCATTTCCCCCAGCGACGCGGTGGAAACCACTGAGATCAATCAGGGGAATGCACAAGCCATCATTGACCTATGATCAAAGTCAGCGGAAAAGGCTCCATCACCACCTGTGATGGTGTGACTCGAAGGGATTTCCTCCAGGTGGGTGCCCTGGGCGCAATGGGACTCACCATGGCCCACTACGCCGCCGCCAAGGAAGCAGGCAAGATCGCCCCGGGCCAGGACCAGAAGTCCTGCATCATGATCTTCAACCTGGGCGCACCCAGCCAGCTGGATACCTTCGACATGAAGCCGGACGCGCCAAGGGAAATCCGCGGCCCTTTCAAACCCATCCGCTCCAAGTCAGCAGAGTTCGAAATCAGCGAGATTCTTCCTCGACACGCAGCGCTGGCTGACAAGTTCTCCCTCGTCAGATCCTGCTACCACACCGCAGCGGCGGTTCATGACACCGGCCACCAAATGATGCAGACCGGACGTCTTTTCACGGGGGGCATCAACACACCGCATGCTGGATCCGCTCTCAGCTATCTCCGGGGCCGCAGGACCGAACTGCCTTCCCATGTGATTCTCCCGGAGCCCATGGGTCCCACCGGCGGAAACATGCCCCACGGACAGGACGCTGGCTTCCTCGGAAAAGCCCACGACCCGTTCGTCCTGGATGCCGACCCCTCAAAAAAGGATTTCCGGGTTCCAGATCTGCTCCCGCCCAAGGAGATCGGCGAGGCCCGGCTTCAGCGGCGCAGGGATCTGCGACAGTCCGTGGAAGATGCCGTCCGAAAGTTTGAATCGAGCGAGCAGGCAAAGCTCATGGACTCGAACTTCAGCGACGCCTACCGGCTCATGACGAGTTCTGTGGCTCGGGAGGCCTTCGACTTGTCGAAGGAACCCGAGAAGGTACGTGAACGATACGGCATGACCCGCTTCGGGCAATGTTGCCTGCTGGCCCGCCGTCTTGTGGAGAGAGGGGTTCGCTTCGTCACCATCAATACGTTCATCACCGTGTTTGATGAGATCACCTGGGACATCCATGGATCCAAGCCCTTTACGTCGATCGCCGGGATGAAGGACATTGTCGCGCCCATGTATGACCAGGGCTACAGCGCACTTCTGGAAGACCTGGTTCAGCGAGGAATGCTCGATAGCACCATGGTTGCATGCCTGGCTGAGTTCGGCCGCACCCCGCGAATCAATCCCACGGGAGGCCGTGACCACTGGCCTCAGTGCTGGACCATCAACTTCGCAGGAGGTGGCGTGAAGGGAGGTCGCGCGATCGGAAAAAGCGACGAGATCGGAGCCTACCCCGTCGAGCGCCCCGTTCAGCCCAAGGAGGTCGTGGCCACGATCTACCACGCCTTGGGAATGGAACTGGACACCCACCTTCCCGGTCCTGCCGGACGCCCGTTCCCATTGGTCGATTTCGGCACCCAACCGATTCGTGAACTTTTCTGATGTTGCCTGACTTCATCGATATGGCTGCCTCTCCGTCCCCGTCGAATCCCACGTCGCCACTCCAACGATCCACTGCAAGACAAAGCAGCTCGCCACCTCGGGGCTGCTCGAAGTTCTTGCACTCAGGCTCTCAGCCCCTGCCCGCTTGCTGGCTGGGGTTCGTGTTTCTTCTCATGGGGATTCCTCTGACGTGGGCAGGAGCACAGACCACCCTTCGAATCCTGCCTGACTCCCCCACCCTGTCTGGCCCAGCGGCGCGCCAGATGCTCATCCTCGAACGTCTTCGCGGCGGACGGGCTGCCGGACAGGAAACGAATTCCGTCGAATGGTCTTCCAGCGATCCAACGATTGTCACCCTGGAAGGATCGGTCGCGATCCCACGGAGCAATGGCAAGGCCCGCATCACAGCGCGGCATGGAGGCGGCGATGTATCCACGGAAGTTACCGTCTCGGGACTGGGTGAGCCGTTTCAGTGGAGTTTTCGGAATCATGTTCAGCCGGTGCTGGCCAAGGCAGGTTGCAGTTCAGGGGCGTGTCACGGAGCCGCTGGCGGACAGGGTGGTTTTCGATTGTCACTAAGGGGCTACGATGACGCCGGTGACCATGCAGCCATCACGCGGAGCGCTCTCGGACGACGGATCGACGCGCATGATCCCGGCATGAGCCTGCTTCTGCTCAAACCCACGGGAGCCGTTCCTCACAAGGGTGGAGAACGGTTCACAACCAACTCCGTGGAATACCAGATCCTTTCGGAATGGATTGCCGCAGGAGCGCCCGGCCCCAAGGAATCCGATCCGAGGATCCAGTCGCTTGAGATCATTCCATCAGAGGCCACCTTGCAGCCGGGCGACGTTCATCAGTTTCTCGTCCAAGCCAGGTTCTCAGATGGAACCTCCCAGGACGTCACACGATGGGTGAAGTACTCCGACGCCGATTCAACCGTCACGGCTTCGGATGAACGCGGCAGTGTGAAGGTGCAGGGCTTTGGGGAAGGTGCGGTTACTGCCTGGTATCTGAGCCGGCTGGCCATCGGACGGGTCATCGCCCCCTACACCAACGAGCTGAGCGATGAAATGTTCTCCCAAGCTACCCGACGGAACTTCATCGACGATCTCTCCCTCGAAAAGCTGAAGGAGTTGAAACTCCCGCCTTCTCCTCGCAGCAGCGATTCAGAGTTCCTGCGACGTGCGTATCTGGACGTGATCGGCTCGTTGCCATCGGCTGAGGAAACGCGGGAATTTCTTTCCAACCCCAGCTCAGGAAAACGGGATGATCTCATTGAATCGCTTCTGGCGCGGCCTGAGTTCGTGGACTACTGGAGCTACAAGTGGAGCGATCTCCTGTTGGTGAATGGTGAGAAACAACGAACCCAGGCCATGTGGAGCTACTACAACTGGATCCGCTCGCGTGTCGCAGCCAACGTTCCCTGGGACGAACTGGTGAGGGAGATTGTGACCGCCTCCGGAAGCACCTTCGTGAACGGTGCGGCCAACTTCTATGCCTTGCATGAGGATCCGCCGAATATGGCGGAAACCGTCACACAAGCGTTCCTCGGGATGTCCATCAACTGCGCCAAGTGCCACAACCACCCGATGGAGAAATGGACCAACGACGAGTATTTCGGGTTCGCCAATTTGTTTGCCCGTGTGCGATCGAAGAATGGCTCCATGGACGGGGAACGAATCATCTTCGCTGCGCCGTTCGGCGACATCAACCAGCCGCTGCGCGGAAAGCCGCAACCTCCGAAACCGCTGGAGGGTGAAGCACTGGACATGGCATCGCGCGAAGATCGACGCCACGCGCTTGCTCAATGGCTGACATCGCCCACCAATCCCTACTTCACCCGGAGCATTGTCAATCGTGTTTGGGCGAGCTACTTCGGCGTTGGGCTGGTTGAAGAGCCCGACGATCTGCGGGTGACGAATCCGGCCAGCAACGAGAAGCTCCTGAGCGCAGCTGCCGGATACCTGGCTTCGCAGAAATTCGATCTGAAACAGCTCATGCGCTCGATCCTCCAGAGCGAGACCTATCAACGCACCTCGGAGACTCTGCCCGGAAATGCGCAGGAAGCACGGTTCTATTCCCGTTACTATCCGAAACGACTTTCTGCCGAGGTTCTCCTGGATGCTTTCTCGCAAGTCACAGCCGTGCCCACCGATTTCCAGATTGATCTGCGCAATGCGAATCGAGGGCTCGGCGATCGGTATCCTGCCGGACTGCGGGCATTGCAACTGCCAGACACCAAGGTGTTCTCCTATTTCCTGAAAACGTTCGGCCGTCCAGATCGCGAGAAGACCTGCGAGTGCGAACGTGCTTCTGAACCCAGCATGGCACAGGCGCTCCACCTGGCGAACGGGGATACGGTAAATAAGAAACTCGCTGCCCCCACAAGTGTCGCCGCAAAGATGACGGAAACACGTCTGTCACCTCAGGAGATCGTCGAACAAGCCTACCTCGCTGCTCTGAGCCGGCAGCCCTCCGATCCGGAAAAAGCAAAGATGACCCGCATCATCCAGGAAGCCAAACCGGAGGAACGTCGCCAGGCCATCGAAGACGTCTATTGGGCTCTGCTCACGAGCAAGGAGTTCCTCTTCAATCACTGATCTGCCACCCCATGAGACCTTCCCGCCCCTCCAGCCTGAAGACGATCAGTCTCGCGCTCCTCCTGCCATTTGCATGTCTGGGTGCCGCTCCCGATTATTCTGAAGTCGATCGGATCTTCGCGAAACACTGCCTCGAGTGCCATTCCACCAAGGATCCCGATGGTGGATTGGTCATGGATGCCCACGCCGCTCTGATGAAAGGCGGCGAGACAGGTGTGGCGGTGATTGCGGGAAACTCCAAGGACAGTTTGTTGATACGAGCGGTCGAGGGGCGTTGGGAGAAGGGGGGCAAGGTCAAGATCATGCCTCCCGGAAAGAACGCGAAGCTCAGCCCATCCGAGATTGATGTGTTGAAAAACTGGATCGATGCCGGCGCGTTGCCTCCTACACACACTGCAGTGCGCGAGATCGTCGCCCCGAAGATAACACCCAAGACCCCACCCGCCCGGAGCATCCAGTCCATGGCACATCACCAGGGACCACCGGGACTCCAAAGACTTGCACTAGCCCGTCACGGCGAAGTCGAACTGGCTCGGCTGCACAGCGGCGTCACAAACGTGCTTCTCACGGGACATCGAGGAAAGGTCAACGCCGTCGCATTTGCCAAAGATGGGAAGCATCTCGTGTCTGCAGGCGGACAACCTGGAGCGGCGGGTGAGCTGAAGATCTGGAAGTTGCCCGAAGGTGATCTGGTTCACTCGATTCGAGCGCATCGGGATGCTCTGTACTGCGTGGATGTTTCGCCCGACGGAAAAACAGTCGCGACGGGCAGCTACGATCAGGACATCAAGCTGTGGAGCGTTGAAACAGGCACCGAGGTTGCCACGTTGCGAGGTCACAACGGGGCGGTCTTCGATCTCGCGTTCAGGCCTGATGGAAAGGTGTTGGCCAGTGCCAGCGGTGATCGTACGGTCAAGCTCTGGGAGATCCCAAGCGGCAAGAGGCTGGACACCCTGTCGC
>VHDG01000139.1 GCA_016871475.1 Verrucomicrobiota bacterium | reverse complement strand
CGGCCTTGTCTCCAAGGATGTCCCGGGGGCTCTCAGTGCTGTGCCGGAGTTGAAGGCGTTTTTCCCCAGGCGAAGGCTGGAGCTTTTCGTGAGTTACAACGTCATAGGGACCACCAATGCCGCCCGGGGCCTCGTGCCCGAACCCCAACCCGCAACCCCGTCATCCTCTTCGGTGCTATTGAGTCAAATCCTTCCTCCGGCAATCAGAACGAGGAGTTTCTCCAACTTATCAACACCAACAAGTTCGCGGTGGACGTGAGCGGCTGGAGCATCTCCGGGGGGATCAGGCATACGCTAACGCCGGGCACAGTGATTCCATCGGGCGGTTCGCTCTTTCTGTCTCCGGACTCGAAGGCCTTCCGAGGGCGTGGCACAGGACCTCGCGGCGGACAGGGACTTTTTGTTCAAGGCGGCTATCAGGGACAGCTTTCGGGCTGGGGAGAGGAACTCGTGCTCCGAGACCACGTAGGCCGTCTCATTCAGTCCACACAGACACAACCCGCACCGAGCCTTGCTCAGCAGAGCCTGCGCATCGTGGAGATTCTGTTCCATCCACTTCCTCCACCCAACAGCCTTCCATCCCCTGATCCATTCCAGTTCATTGAAATCCTGAATTATGGAACCCTCCCGGTGGATCTCGCAGGAGTGAAGCTGGTGGACGGCGTAATCTTTGAATTCCCACGCCATCAGCCCCACGTCATCGCCCCCAACCAACGGGTCGTCCTGGTTCATGACCTCGCAGCCTTCAGATCCAGGTATGGACCTGCAGTGCCAGTCGCAGGCGTGTTCTCAGGCAGATTGGACGTTGGCGGTGAAAAGCTTCGTCTCGAAGACTCAAGCGGCGAGGAAATCCAGGAAGTCGCCTACAACGATGACTCGTACCTGATGCCGAATGGAGGAGGCTTCGCACTGGTGGCTGAGGAAACGAAAACAGGAACACGGGCAGATTGGGGAACCCGTGCCTTCTGGACATCAGGATCACGTCAGGGTGGAACCCCGGGTGAGCCCGAAACACCGAGGCCCCATCTCAACGTGGTCATTGATGAGATCTCAGTCAGACCTCCCATCGAGGACGTTCCTGTCATGGAAATTCGAAACCTCGGCCAGGCTCCCGTTGACGTCTCGGGGTGGTGGTTGTCCGATGATCCTCCACCTGGACATGAGAAGCATCGAGTTCCAACCAACACCGTTCTCCAGGCGGGCGCATCCACAACTTTTCTCAAGTCATTTCTCGGTGCCGGCAAACGAATAGGGTTCAGTTTTAGCAGCGAAGACGATGAAGCGGTCCTTGTCGCGACCGACTCCTCAAATGCTCTCAATGGCTACGGTGTGGAGATGAATACCCGCGACACCTTTCTGGGTGGATCGCTGCGACGCTGGGTCACCAGCGATGGACGCGAGTGGGTGGTCCCTGTTCCCGTATCCACCATAGGCAAGCCGAAAGGCCCCATCCGTGTGGGGCCGGTCGTGATTAGCGAAGTACACTACCACCCCGTGGACCTGAGCGGAGGAGTTGACAACGAACAGGATGAATTCATCGAGATTCGAAATCTCTCAGATGCACGAGTCAACCTCTTCAACCCGATGGAGCCCTCGCTAACCTGGAAAATCAGGGGGGACGTGGATTTCGATTTCCCGACCAATATTTATCTGCCTGCAAAGGGAGTTCTGTTGGTGGTGAGCTTCGATCCAAAAGCAAACCCACAATCGACAGCCCAATTCCATCAGCGGCTGGGCGTAACTCCTGCCGCCCGGCTGTTTGGACCCTTTCGAGGCAAGCTCAACAACGACAGTGGTTCAATCAGGCTCGTTCAACCCGACAGCTCCTCGAGCGGTGAACCCTTTCCAGGGACATTCAATGTCGTCGTCGATGAGGTCAGCTTCCGCGATGCGGCACCCTGGCCTGAGCTTGCAGATGGTTTCGGAGCCTCGTTGCATCGTCGCATTCTGAATGGCTTCGGCTCGGAGCCTCAGAATTGGATAGCCGCTTCGCCTTCGCCCGGACGCCAGGCTTTGGAGGGATCGGCTCCCGTCATCACGCAACAACCAGTTCATGCCGAAGGAGCCCTTGGCACCCCTATTCGTCTGACCGTGACCGCCTCAGGCTCAGCAACCCTGCATTACCAATGGGAATTTGAGGGTAAAGCGATTCCTGGTGCTACGAACTCGACCTTGAGCCTGCTGAATCCCACTCAAGACGCTGAGGGCATGTATCGCGCCTTGGTCATGAACGGATTCGGTTATGTCTACTCACATCCGGCGAGCTTGCGCTTTCGCTCCCCTCCCGTGATTACTTCGCATCCAGTCAGCAGGGCAGCCTTAATAGGTGGATCCGCAACCTTCCGAGGTGGGGCCATCGGTGTGCGACCTCTCGCTTATCAGTGGCGTCGAAACGGAGTTACGATCCCGGGCGCCACAACAACAAACCTGGTCATAAGTCCTGTCCAGAACTCGGACTTCGGGACCTATGAAATGATCGTGTCAGATCAGAATGGAGTCGCTGTCAGCCAGACCGCGATGCTCGTGCAATCGACTCCGCCGGTCGTTATCCAACCACCGCTGAGTCTCGGAGCGGTACTCGGCGAAACCGTGGTGATTTCCGTCGCTGTGGATGCGCCTCCACCCTTGACGTATCGCTGGCGTCGCGGTGTGACCAGCCTGGTGACGGCAACCCTCGATTCAACAACGAGCTTCCTCACGCTCACCAACTTCAAGGCATCCGATGCCACCAACTACTCGGTCATCGTGACCAATCTGGCTGGATCGGTGAGCAATGCTTTCACCCTGACTCTCCTGCCAGATGTCGACCGCGACGGTATGGCGGATGAATGGGAGGTTCGCAACGGACTGAACACTGGCGATCCCGCCGATGCGCTCTTGGATGGCGATGCCGATGGCAGGACGAGCAGAGAGGAGTATCTGGCAGGAACGAACCCGAAGGATGGATCCGACGTCTTGCGATTGGACTATGTGGGTCACTCCCGACAAGGCTATCCGGCGTTCGAGTTCAAGACGAAGCCCGGCAAGACCTACAGCGTCGAGGCGCGCTCGGTGTTGGGGACAGGACGTTGGATCCGCTTGAGAGAGCACCCCGCAGATGAGCACGAGCAGGTTTATTGGTTTGAGGACGACCGCGACGGTGTTGGAGAGATGTTCCTGCGGATCGTGACTCCCCGTCTGCCCTGAGGTCTATATGCCAGTTCCTCGCCAGCCATGTGCTCATGCGGGAAGCCGCACGAGCATCACGATGTGAAAAGGCTCAAGAGAATTCTGAGCGCCCGCTCAGCGCCGGTTTTCATGCTGAATGATCTGAGGTTTTGCCTGGTGGATGGTGATATGGGTGGCGTTTGTCGGGAGTGTGAACAGCGAGGTTTTTCCTCCGGGCCACCGTATCTGGATCTTCGCAGAACCAGCGTCCAGATGTGACGTTGATAGCACCTGCACCGGGCAGTCCTGTGATCCATAGCCCCCTGCTCCCCGGATCTCCCGGCTAGGACCCCATCCTCCCTTGTCACCCACACGCATCACGCTTCCAAATCCCCCACCGTTAAGCCCCTGTCCTATCAATCTCACCCTCAGCCCTGGCTTCCCACCCTGGTTGCGATACAACTTCGTGCCAGCTCCATTCTGCGTCACGGCTAGATCCACACGTCCATCCCCATCATAATCACACAACCCTGCCGCCCTCTGCTCCCCATGGATCAACAATCCAGACTCATGCCCCTCCACAGGTTTCAATGTCCCCTTCCCATCCCCCTTCATCCATAAACCCCGTCCCCCGTCATAGCGTCCCGTCTCCATGTCCGTTCCAAAGAAGTTCTGCGCCAAAAACGCATCCTCAGCTCCATCCCCGTCCATGTCTCCAACTGCGATTCCAAACACAGGTGCAAACTGTGCCCGCCCATGCAATGGCCGACACTCAAACCTCTCCCCACGGTTCAACAACATCACTGACTCCAGCACCTCCGCTCTGAGTGCCTTATACATCCCATAGTCTTCTCCCAGGATCTCCTGCACCGATGCCTGCGCATATGCCCGATAGCTCGAGAATCGTTCTGAAAGCTTCGGAATCGCCCTACGCACAGTCTTCCAGTCACGCCATGGAACCTTCTTCTTAAGCTCAGGTTCCCAATACGCTTCGATGAGCTCGGTCACTCCGTCCATATCCACGTCTGCATAGAAGACCTCCAGCCCGTCCTTCAGAAATTCACGATACTTGTTGTTGAGCCCCCAGTTGCCCGCGATCAGGTCCATCGCTCCATCCCCATCAAAGTCTCCTGCCGCAATCGATGTCCACCACCCGGTCAATGCAGACATCTTGGACGCTGCCTTGCCAGGGGTCTGCCACGTGACGGCTGGATCCCATACAACGAACGATCCGCCTTGGTTTTGAAATATTCTCAATGGACCCCATTCACACGCGACGATCAGGTCGGGTAGTCCGTCGGAATTGAGATCTGACCAGACCACGGCGCTCACCAGTCCCAGATCCTTGAACACTTCCGAAAGGGTCGGATCGGGTTCCCAGTTCTTGCCGACACGTCTGAGGATCAGGGAAGATGCCGGTGCGGGATACTTTCCAGGCACGACACGCCCGGCCAGGAACATGGCCAGGGAACCATCCCCTTGAAGATCTGTCACGGCGATGGGGCCGGGACTAAACGGCAGAGGAGGAAGGACCACTTTGGTTTCCGCGTTCCCAAAGAAGACTTCCGCTTGGAGCAGAGCAGGGGTTTGTGTCGATTCGTACGAGGATTGAGCGATGAGAAGAGAGGACTGACCGGGTTCTGAAGACCAGTCGACAATCCCCGCCGTGTCATCACCCAGGGGGCTGGAAAGACCGGGCAGGGCGATGGGTTGAAAAGATCCACTGCCCGTGTTTCTCATCACACCCAGACGTGAACCCCGACCTCCTCCAACAATCAGGTCCGTCCAGCTGTCTCCGTCCACATCCACCCATGCAAGCACAGGCCCTTGCTGACCCATCCGTCGCGATAACAATGGCTGCCGATCAAAGTCCTCATACCCCGACTCCTCATGCCCATGCCTCAAAACCTCCTCCTTGTATAGGGGAAGGGCTGAGGAGAAAGCCCGATTGACGAGTCGATTTGAGTTTGATTGGGATGCAGGTGATGGCGCGTCGAGCTCGGTGATCTCGTAGATGCGGTTAGCAGATGCGTTCGCCACGCTCGTACGGCGACCATCCCGCCAGGTGATTTCTAGTCGGATCGGAGCCGTATTAGTTCCAGTGGCAAACGAACGAAGGCCATCGTCACCGGATAGGTAACGCCCTCCGGAGATCACTTCCTGGCTTTGGACAACAGGTCCTCCCGTAACTTGGATACGCGCACCGATACCACGCGTGTTGGGCCGGAAACTTCGCAAGGCAACGGCTATGCGTGGAGCCGGACTATCGTTCCGGAATACTTCGGCCGCCGTGTTCATGCTGTTGACCACAACGTCGAGATCTCCGTCGTTGTCCAGATCTCCCAGAGCCATCCCATGTGACACGGCAGTGGACGAAAACCTCCAGGCTTCACTGGCATCTGCGAAGGTGAGGTCACCCTGGTTGCGAAAAGCGATCTTTGGCTGCGGCAGCGGCGGGAAGACGGAGGTCGAGGCGGGGAGTTTCTCGGCGCTGGTGCTCCGCGCCGCGCCGAAAACCCGAAGGGCATCGGAGTCAGTGGCGTCATGGGGATGACCTGCTGCGATGAGCAGATCCTCAAACCCGTCGAGATCGACATCGAGAAAGATGCTTCCCCATGTCCATCCCGATGCATGGAGCCCGCTGAAGTGGGCGATCTCAGCGTACGAATGATCCCCTCGATTGAGGTAGAGTGTGTTGCGTTTCGTCTGAGGCTGGCTGTTGAGGGATCCAAGGGCTTCCGTTGGCCAGCCCCACCAGGGGATGGGATCGAGCTCAAAGTTGTCTCGTTGTACATGGCGGAGCAGATGGGATCTGCCCAGCATCTCCACCACGATGAAATCGTCGTGGCCATCACGGTCGAGATCAGCGAAATCAACGGCCATGGAAGCAAAGGAGGTCTTCCTGAGATGTTGCCTGAGAACCAGGCGATGCTCGGGCACTTGGACAGCCACAGACCTCTGCAGAACTCCGGGGCTCGGCCAACCGAGCGCGATGTTTCGGTGGCAATATTCTCGAACACCCCCCGGCTCACTCCTTGTCAGTGGGCGTTAAACGATGGGTGCTCGGTCCTGGTTCCATCGCGTGCTTTGCTCATATGCGTGAGCGATCCGAATCAGGGTGGCTTCCCCCAAAGGCTTTCCGAGCAGCTGCATTCCCACCGGTAGTTTTGGCGAGGTGGTGAACCCGCAAGGGATGCTCATTCCGGGAATCCCCGCCAGATTGCAGGATATCGTGAAGATATCGCTGAGATACATCTGGAGAGGGTCGGCTGTCTTCTCTCCCGCTTTGAAAGCCGGGGTTGGGGTGGTTGGACTGACGATTGCATCGACAGACTCGAATGCCTTCCGGAAGTCTTCTCGTATCAAGGTCCGCACCTTCTGAGCTCGCAGGTAGTAGGCATCGTAGTACCCGCTGCTCAGGACGTATGTGCCGAGGATGATGCGCCGTTTGACTTCGGGGCCGAAGCCCCGGCCTCGGGTGTTCTCGTACATCTGGATCGGGTCATTTCCCTCAGCCCGCGCGCAGTATCGCACGCCATCAAATCGAGCCAGGTTCGCTGATGCCTCTGCGGTGGCGACAATGTAATACACTGCGACTGCGTAATCCGAGTGAGGCAGCGAGATCTCACGGATTTCAGCACCCAGGCTTTGCAGCTGCAGAACGGCAGCGTCCACCGCCGCTTTCACCCCAGGGTCCAACCCGCCGACCATAAACTCCTTCACCAAACCTACTCTGAGTCCGCGAAGGTCGCGGCCGAGGGATTGGGAATAGTCCGGGATGGGGGTTCGAAGGCTGGTGGAATCCTTAGGGTCATGGCCCACGATGGACTGGAGCAAGAGGGTGGAATCCTCAACGGTCTTGGTGAACGGTCCGATTTGATCGAGGGAGGATGCGAATGCGACCAGCCCGTAGCGTGACACCATTCCGTAGGTGGGCTTGAGTCCGACGCATCCGCAGAGTGCTGCGGGTTGGCGGATGCTGCCACCTGTATCTGATCCCAAAGTTGCCGGGACTTCATCCGCAGCTACGGCCGCTGCGCTGCCTCCGGAGGATCCGCCCGGGATTCTCTCAAGGTCCCATGGATTGCGGGTCGTATGAAAGGCGGAGTTCTCCGTCGAGCTTCCCATCGCAAACTCATCCATGTTCAGCCGCCCGAAGACCACAGCACCGGCTGAACGAAGCCTCTCGATCACGGTTGCGTCGTAGGGGGAGACATATCCCCCCAGAATCCGAGAGCCACATGTGAGAGGCTGCCCCTGGACTGCGATGACGTCCTTGATCGCGATGGGAACTCCCAGCAGAGGCTTGTTGTGATGCGTTTCACCACGAGCCAGGGCCTCGTCTGCGGCTTTGGCTTGGCGAAGGGCATCGGCTGGGTCGTGGCTGATGAAGGCTTTGACCCGGCTTTCGACGGCTGCGATCCGATCCAGGCAAGCCTGGACAGCCTCGGTGGATGAGATCTTTCGACTGCCAAGGAGGCGTATAAGGTCAGCGACTGTGGATCGGTGGAGCATAGGGATTACTCGACAATCTTGGGGACCGCAAAGAGACCGGAGATCTTGGACGGGGCATTCAGCAATGCCTGTTCGTTGGAGAAGGAGGGGCCGGGCTCATCGGGTCGAGTGACATTCACCAGCGGGACCGCGTGAGATGTGGGTTCGATGCCTTCGACGGGAGCCTCTTTGAGCTTGGCGATGTAGTCGAGGATGTTGCCGAGCTGGCCGCTCAAGGTTTGCTGTTCCTCTTGAGACAGGGCCAGGCGGGCAAGGCGCGCGGTGTATTGAATGTCAAAATCACTGGCAGACATGGGGCGGACAGTAGCGAAGTTGAATCGGGGCCGTAAACCGCAAACCGAAACGACCCGGGAGCCATACGAGGATTGAAGAGGAGGGAGGGGAGGGGCTGAGGGTTGTTACTCCTCATCAAACTTTCTTTTCAGCAGGGCCTCAAGTTCCTGAATGGCCTTGGCTGCGTCCTCGCCGTCGGCGGTGACCTGAAGTTTGCTCCCGGGGCCGGCGGCCAGCATCATAAGGCCCATGATGCTCTTGCCATTGACGCGTTCGAGGTCCTTCTCAACGAAGACCTGGGCGTCGAAGCGATTTGCGGTGCGTACGAACATTGCGGCCGGGCGTGCGTGGATGCCCAGCTTGTTTACGACCACCAG
>VHDG01000138.1 GCA_016871475.1 Verrucomicrobiota bacterium | reverse complement strand
CCCGTGATCGTTTTTGAAAGTACTCGAGAAAGGGCAGAGCCGGAAACGACTGCCCGATTTCGCCACCGGGATAACGGATGTTCCAATGATGTTCCAGAGAGACATAGACCCTTGCGGTGGAGGAGGCTTTTCGAACTGCCACATGAGTCATCCGGACCGCTCTCAGATAGTCCTCTGCAAAGTCTTCCATCGAACAACGTCCACGGTTGCTCCAGAACCAATGTGAGTTGACCTCATTACCAACGATGAAGTTGGACACTCGCCCATAGGGCGTTCCTCGTATGGCATATCGCATGGCGAGAAACTCCATGCATGCGATAAGGTGAGCTGCGCCCTCCGCTGTCACCGAGTTGAATGCCCCCAGATGATTCGGGCAAGCCCGGTCGTAGGCTGGATGCAGAAGCACTGAGTTCAGGGCCCCATCCCCAGAGCGATAGGTCAGGAGAATCAGGCTGATCGTGACCCCGGCATCACTCAACGGCTTCACCTGGTTGTCCAAGCCCTTGAGATACGCTGAGTGAAAGTGGAACCTGCGGCCCTGCGATTCGAAAACCAGGGTCCCCGGAGCTTGTTGCATCGAAAGCAACCCGGAAAGATTCACGTTCAGGGCTGCGTGGCCGATCTTGAGTGCCAGCGCATCATCCGTCATCTGAACCTGGAGACCTTTCTTGGTGGTTGATGCCGGAAAGGCAGAGGAATCCGCGGAGATTTCGGGCGGGATTTCAGGATGCCTGGGCAGGCCCACCATGGTAACCCCGGATCCAGTCGTCGAGGGGGGCTTCACCAGGTGAAAGCTTCGATACAGCCGGTCCGCTCCTCTGCTCAGGCGAGGCAAGGCGACTTCAAAACTCGACGAGCCTTGGAATCGTTCAAGGACATGAGGCGCTCCGGCTCCTTGTGCCGGTTCCCAAGGCTCCCGTTCAATCAACCAGTGCTCACCTTCAGGAACCAATCCTCTGATCTGGACATGATCACGGCCTCCTAGGACGTGAGTGACCTGCGCTGTTCCGCTCAGGATGAACAAACCGGGCAGCAGGAGGCCCCACATCCACGTCACGGCTGAAACAGGGAGTCCCAATGAACTGAGGATCCTCCGCCGTTGTTGGTTCAGCCTGCGGTCCGGTTGACTGTGCCGCACCACCTGCTCATGGGGATTCGACTTCATCTTTGACCGACGACATCGCTCGAGGGGTCATTCATCCAGTGTCTCCATCGTCACAAACGTTCGGTGACATTGCGCTCCGATGGCATATCGCTTGTCGCTTGCCCTAGGAGTTCGATTGCTTCGCCGATCAAATAAAGCGAGCCGGTGATGCACACGAGATCAGCCCCTTCAAGTCGATCGAGCGCGTGGGCCAATGAGCTGCATGCCTCAACGCGCAGGCCTGGACTCTCTTTCCGGAGACCAGCTGCCAGAACGTCCGGAGCCAGGGTGCGCTCGTTTGCCACAGGCACTGCAATCACTTGCCTGGCGATGGGGCACAGCTCGCTCAGCATCCCCTGCCAATCTTTGTCGGCCAGCATCCCGACGACCAACGTTGGCTTCACGCCCGGGAACTCGGTTCTGAGAGTCTGCACAAGACAACGGGTGCCATCAGGGTTGTGGGCTCCATCCAGAATCAGGATCTGCTCGCCTCGGCGAAGCACTTGAAAGCGTCCAGCCCACGAGGCCGCTCGTAATCCTTCGCAGATCGCGGATTCAGCAACAGGCAGCACCCTGGCAATCGTTCTGAGTGTCGCCACAGCCAGCCTTGCGTTGTTCGCCTGGTGAAGGCCACGAAGCCCCAGATCTGATTCAGGCACGGGCAGAAGTCCATTTGCGAAGTCATCCACCCAGTTCATCAAAGCTCCCACCCTCGCAGCTTGCTCCTCCAAAACCTTATCCACGCTTTCACACTGCCTCCGAGCGATCGCAGGAACCCCCTGCTTGAAGATCCCTGCTTTTTCGAAGGCGATCTTCTCGAGTGTGTCTCCCAGCCATGAGATGTGATCCCAGCCGATCGAAGTGACGAGGCTTGCCAGCGGCTTCACGATGTTGCTGGCGTCCAATCTCCCGCCCAGGCCGGTTTCCCAGATCACGATCTCACAGCCGGAGCGCTGAAAATGGAGCAGGGCCATGGCGGTGACGATCTCGAAGAACGTGGGCGGATCATCTGCCGGCAACCCATCAACCGCCCTGAGCACGGGGTCGAGGAGTTCCAGAATCTCCCTCTGCGTGGCACATCTCCTCATCACCTGGAAACGTTCGCCAAGGTGAACCAGGTGCGGTGAGGTGAAGAGCCCTGTTTTTAAACCCCCAGCCCGGCACATGGCTTCCAGGAACGCACACGTGGAACCCTTTCCGTTGGTGCCGGCGACATGAATGAATCTCAGCGAGGTCTGTGGATTCCCAAGTGCCGCCATCAGTCTGAGGGGCCTTTCAAGCCCTAGCACCATCCCGAACTGACGAAATCCGGTGATTCTCCGTATGGCCCGTGCGTAGTCTTGCTGCAATTCACTCTCGCGGCTCATCGATGCTCGACTCTAATCCGATCAGGGTCCGCCACACCCAGTTCAAGCAGGGGAGCGTTCTCGCGATAGAGCATATCAATAAACGGGAGCGCGTTTGTCGGGAATGAGGTCGTCGAACCTTTCCTCAGATGATCAAGCTCCCGAATGGACAGAACATCCAATGCAACAGGATCCCTGCTGAACCGCAGCTCATTCAGAGGTTTCGCATAGTGCAACATCGTTGAGGTCTCCCCATGGTATTGGGCAATCAGCGCGTCCACGACATGGAGAACGGCCCGGTCGGCGATGAGTGGGTGCGCATACAGTTCGGGCAAAGCTTCTGAGAGCCGCTCCGCGCTCGATTCAAACCGTCGCGTGTTGTCCACGCTCCCCAGACCCAGCGAATAGAGGCAGCCCGCTACTCCTGCGCTGTAATGATTCAGGAGCGACGGGACGTTGATCAGTTTGGTGAGTCTTTGTGTCACCAGCTTGCTGTGGAAGCTGCGTTTTCCATGCTGCTCCCCGGACTTGTCAAACTCATGATCTGACCAGGTCATGTGCCCGACGGCAGAGTTTGTGTAGGCCGAAGCCTCGTCCCAGCCTGCTCCTTGTGCGCTCAATACCAAGATGCCATGACGGGATTCCAGAGCCATGAAACCTGCGTTCTCGAGATCCGAACCGATCTTGTCCCAGACGATGATATTCGAGGGGGACAATCCGAAGGAGGCGAGTGACTCGACGATGGCGGAGACTAGCTGTGGCCTGGTGCCTGCGATCCCGGGTGCGGAATGAACCTTGATCCCGACCGTATCCTGTAAGGTCAAGAGGGTGCTCCAGGCTTCATTTGCAGAAGCCTTGCCGGTTGTGGCAGTGAGACCCCGTTCGAACAGGCTTCGAAGCCGCTCAGATCGGGGGTTGAACGCATCGGTAGCCAAGGGGTCCCGTGTGATAACGACAAGGGCGTTACTGGGTGATGCGGTCTGTGCGTTGAGGCTGCCGGCAAGGCTGGCCCACACTCCAGGGATCCCAAAAAGGAGGAGCCACAGCACCATCCGTTTCAATTTAAGCCTTTTTCTCATGCAACGCCCATGACCAGACTAACGCAGGCTTTCCGGGATTCAATTCAGGCGACAGCTTGTGTGCCTCCGGCGGAGGCTTCCTGGAGGGAAGCGGCCAGGTTCGGAAGTTCGTTGGCGGGTTTCTTGACACTGCGCATTGGCGAGTGTTACCACGGCTCAAAATGGCGACCAACAAAAAAGGCCTCCTGCCCCATGTGTCTCAGCCTTCCAAGCGAGGATGCGACAGATGTTCCGTGCCTGTGGCCGGTCGAGGTCATCGGGACGGGTTAGGGAGGCTTCTTCGCAACCTGTTCTCATGTGCGGTCGTGGCTGCTTTGACAGCGTGTGAACCGCAGGGACCCAAGGCCTTGATGGAAGGCGCAAAGCTTCTCCAGGATGGCAAGACCGACCAGGCTCTTCCCTTGCTCAAGGCCGCTGTCTCCAGAATGTCCCGTGAGGCTCGCGCCTACAACTTTCTGGGCCTCGCTCACCATACCAAGGGTGATCTGACCGAGGCTGGGAACGCTTATCAGAAGGCGTTGCATCTCAACCCAAGGCTTTCGGAAGCGCGCTACAATTTTGGCACGTTGCTCTTGCAGCAGGATCAGCCTCAGCTGGCTGTCAACGAACTTACCGCTTATGCCATGTTGCAAGGTCGCGATGTCAACGGGTGGCTCAAGCTGGCTGAAGCGCAGTTGCGCCTGAACCGCCTCGATGCTGCTGAACATAGCTATCGGTCAGCTCTTGCTGTCTCCCCCCGGCATATTGAGGCCATTAATGGGATCGGACTCATCCAGGCTTCGCGCCGACGATACGTCGAGGCCATCCAGTATTTCCAAGCAGCTCAGACCGATCAGCCCAACTATGCTCCTGCTGTTCTCAACCAGGCCATTCTCATCCACCGACAACTCAACCAAAAGTCCACTGCTCTTCAAAAATACCGGCAATACCTGGCGATCGAACCGCGGCCGGACCAATGGGAGGCTGTGAGCCTGATCGCTCAAAACCTCGCTGATGAGATCGCTGCGGCATCCCGCCCTGTTACACCGCCACCTGCCGTCACGAACCTGGTCCATCGACCCCCGCAGCCCGTTCTCACCAACCTTGCAAATGTCCCGCGCCCGGTTGTTCCGCCCACTGATCCCGCCCGGCCGCCATCGGTCAAGCCCTCACCTTCAGTGGTTGCGGCGTCGAATCCCTTGCCTGCCGCAGTACCCCTTCCAGGTTCCTCCACCCAGCCTGAAAAGCCGCCAGCTTCGGCCCCTCAGGTCGCGACGCGATCCCAGACACCTCCGCCTAACCCTGCCGACAGGATCACTCCATCACCTTCGCTTTCCGCTCGCGAGGCGGAGACGCCTCCGCTTGCCGTCTCCGAGCTCGCACCTAGCCGGGCGATCGCGCCTGCCCAGGAGATCGTTCGCCAATCGTCCCCGCAGGTGATCCTGCAATCCAATGCCGCATCGCCTCTATCGGCCTCTGAGCCCATCTCCTCGCTTGAGAACCAGGCAGCATCCAAACCTGTGCAGCCTTCGCAAGGTCCCCCCGCCCTCAAAGAGGAGCGCGGCGGATTCTTCTCGCGCCTGAACCCGTTCCGGCCGAAGCCGCGTCCGGAGCCTCCTCCGTCAACTGTCTCGGTTGCCTCGGCTCCGCCCGTCAATCCTCCGCCAGCCCCGGCAGCGCAGCCTTCCGCCGAGGCCTTTCAGAAGCGCTATGCCTATCGACAGCTGCCGCGTCCCAGCCCGGGCAATCGCACAAAGGCTGCGGAGCTGGTGCACAAGGGCCTCGAAGCTCATCAGGATCGACGGCTTGACGAGGAGATCATGCATTATCGAAGCGCCATCCTCACCGATCCATCCAGCTACGACGCTTATTTTAATCTGGGGTTATCCACAGCGGAGCGGGGGGATTGGGACACGGCTCTTGCTTCCTACGAGCATGCTTTGTCCATAGACCCTGACTCCGTGAGCAGCCGGTTCAACTTTGCAACAGCCCTCCGACAAACAGGGCATTTCACCGATTCTGCACGGGAGTTTGAAAAGATCCTTCAGGCAAAGCCCGCTGATTCCAAAACGCTTCTGGCATTGGGGAACCTTTATTCACAACGACTCGGACAATCGAGGACGGCCCGCCAGTACTATCTCCGGATGTTGGAGGCAGACCCGAACCATCCCAAGGCTGCCGAGGTTCGCTTCTGGTTGTCCGCCAACCCGTAACATTTCCCCGCCTTAGCCGGAACGATTCAGTAGGACAGTGGACAGTTGCGCAGCAGACTCTTGTGAAGTGCGAGGCGTGAGGAGTGCGCGTATTGAACTGAAATACGTAAGCGACGAACAACGAAGCACTTCACAAGAGGATCAAGCAAATGGCCGCTTGCCAAAAGGCGGATGGACAACAGACTGGGACCGGCTGCGACAGCGTCCATGCGTCGAGCCACTAAAAATTGTGAGCCAGAATCAACCTGCCCACTCGGAAGAGAAGCGCCTCGCGGCGCTGCGTCGATATAGCATTCTCGATACACTCCCTGAGGTCGCTTTTGATGAGCTTAATCGCCTGGCACTGCAGATCAGCGGTGCTTCGAGTTCCGTGATCTCTTTCCTTGATGCAGATCGCGTTTGGTTCAAGTCGAGGATTGCTTTCGAATATCCGGAGCTTCCCCGTGCAGACTGGTTCTGTGCATGGACTTGTCATGGCACCGAGATCCTTGAGGTGCCCGACACGGCATTGGACCCCCGGTTCAGGGGTTTGAAGGTGGTCCTTGAGGAACCGCATGTCCGGGCGTACTACGGATGTCCCATCGTCACCCTCGATGGACACGCCATCGGGTCGCTTGGGGTCGCTTTTTGGCAGCCCACAAGACTTGCGCCTGGAGTTCTCGAGACCCTCCGCATCGCCGCACGCCAGGTCATGACGCAACTCGAGCTGCGACGACATCTCGTCCAGCTTTCGCGAATCTTCGAGGAACAAAGACGAGCCGAGGATGCTCTTCGAACCACGGAAGCATTCTTTCAGGCACTGGTGGAAAGCCTTCCTCAACGAATCATACGCAAGGACAAGGATGGCAGGTTCACTTTCGCCAGCCGGAACTTCTGCTCCGAGCTTGGACGCAGCCTGGATGAGATCTGTGGTCGTACGGACTTCGATTTCTTCCCGGAGGAGCTAGCGCGAAAGTATCAACACGACGATCAGCAGGTGATGGCCACCAGGCAGATTCTCGATGTAGTCGAGGAGCACTTGAGAAACGATGGGGCGAAGGGCTTTGTTCAAGTGGTGAAAACTCCTCTGATCGATTCCAGAGGAGAGGTGGCGGGGGTCCAGGGGATTTTCTGGGACGTCACGGAACAACGAAGACTTGAACAGGCGCTTGCCCATGAGCGTGATTTGCTCAAGGCCTTGCTGGATCACATCCCTGACAGGATCTTCTTCAAGGACTCGCAGTCGCGCTTCATCCGATGCAGCTCCTCGATGTTCAGCTCCCTGGGGTTCAAGAGCCCGGAGGAAGTAATCGGCAAGACGGATTTCGACTATTACCCCCAGGAGGAAGCCCAGGGCTTTTTTGACGAGGAGCAGCGAATCATCACCACGGGTCAGCCTCTTATTAACAAGATCCAGAACCACGGCAGCCTTTCCGGTGAGGAGGTGTGGTCATCGGTCACCAAGGTTCCGATTTACAATCATCGCGGGTTGATTACCGGCGTGATCGGTCTGTCCCGAGATATCACGAAGCTCAAGGTGGCTGAGCAGGCGCTTCGGAAGGCAGAGGAGAATTACCGAAACATCGTTGAGAACTCTGTTGAAGGGTTCTTCCAGACGTCTGCCGATGGCCACTACCTGGCAGCAAACCGCGCGTTGGCCAGGCTCTACGGCTATTCGTCGGCCGAGGAGCTGATGGCCGCCATGACCGACATCCAGCACGAGCTCTATGTGGATCCGAATCGCCGCGAGGAGTTTCATCGCCTGATGCGTGAACGCCGTGAGGTGACCGGGTTTGAGTCCCAGATCTACCGCAAGGATGGTGGTGTGATCTGGATATCGGAGAGTGCACGCAGTGTGCTCGACGAGGCTGGGAATCTGAAATTCTATGAAGGAAGCGTGGAGGACATCACCGCGCGCAAGCTGGCTGACAAGGCCCGGGAGGCGGCGGCGAAAGCGGAGCTCGAATCAGCCCAGGTAAAGGCCCAGTTCCTGGCGAACATGAGCCACGAGTTTCGGACGCCCCTCAATGCCATCATCGGAAACGCGAGTCTGCTGATGGCGAAATCTCCAGGCCCCGAGCAACGGGAGCTGCTCGAACCTATCAGTCACAGCGCCGAAGCTCTTCACCACCTCATCAATGACATCCTCGATTTCTCAAGGATCGAAGCAAGCAAGCTGGTCCTGGAGAGCATTGACTTCGATCTGCGGCAGCTGACCGAGTCCTCGGCGGAGATGGTGGCACAGTCTGCTCGCAAGCAAGCCAATGAACTCATCTGCTGGCTGGATCCCGCTATTCCTTCGATTGTGAAAGGTGATCCTGCGCGGCTTAGACAAATCCTCGCAAACCTGCTCAGCAACGCCGCCAAATTCACTCAACGAGGCCAGATCCATCTGAGCGTCAGGCTGCTTTCAGACAGCCCTGCCGGAGTTTCGGTGCGGTTCGATGTCTCAGACACAGGGATCGGCATCGATGAAAAATCCAAACCCATCATCTTTCAGGCCTTCACTCAGGCGGACGGTTCCACCACACGCCGGTTTGGAGGAACGGGCCTTGGACTGACCATTTCCCGGGAGCTCGTGTTGCTCATGGGAGGCCGCATCGGCTTCGA
>VHDG01000137.1 GCA_016871475.1 Verrucomicrobiota bacterium | reverse complement strand
GTCCCTATCACGTTTGCGGATCGATTACACTGATGGGCACTGCAATGCTCCCAGTCGCGGAATGGGCGATTAGCCGATGGAAGTCCCTGCCGTGCACATCTGCCTCCGCCTTCACATGGAGTCTTGGTCAATTCGATGCCGGAGTAACACTGAGATTTGCTGCAGCCAGCTGGGAGTTAGCTCACCGATGGATTCATGAGCATCTGGATCAGGTTCTCCCATGGTTGGGAGAAAACCCATGGAATCGACGGAACTAACACCAGAGACCCCCCATTTCGTTTATGAACTTGAGTCCGCGAGAGATCGATAAGCTGCTCCTTCATCAGGTGGGATTTCTGGCGCAAAAGCGGTTGGCCCGAGGTTTAAAACTCAATCACCCCGAAGCTGTGGGGCTCATTGCGACTCAACTCCTCGAGTTCATCCGAGAAGGATGCTCCGTCTCTGCTTTGATGGATCTTGGACGTCAGTTGCTCGGACGACGTCAGGTGATGCCTGGGATTCCTGAGATGGTAGGGGAGGTGCAAGTCGAGGGAACCTTCCCAGATGGATCCAAACTCGTGACGGTTCACCATCCCATTGCATCGATGGATGGCGACCTGTCCCTGGCACTGCACGGCAGTTTCCTTCCGATCCCTGAGCTTTCGCGATTTGGGCCCGCCGAGGAAACGGACCATCAGCTGGAGCCCGGACGAGCGATGTTGGCAGAGGGTGAACTGGAGATGAACTCGGGGCGGACGGTCGTGGAACTGGTAGTTACCCACTGCGGAGACAGGCCAGTCCAGGTAGGCAGTCATTATCACTTCGCGGAGGTCAATGGGTGTTTGCGTTTCGACCGGATCCGAGCCTGCGGATGCAGGCTGGACATACCCGCTGGGACAGCCGTGCGATTTGAGCCAGGAGAGACCAAGAGCGTTCGGTTGGTGGGAATCGCCGGAAAACAAATTGTCCGGGGTGGCAACTCGCTGACAGAGGGTTTTGTAGGCTCAGTTTCATCAGCCGAACTGCTCCGACGGTTCCAATCCGAAGGTTTCCTTCATCAACCTCAATAACTCCCATGCCCCATACTCTTTCCAGACAGGCTTACTACGAGATGTTTGGCCCAACGACGGGCGATCGGCTGGTGTTGGGTGACACCCGATTGATCGCGAGAATTGAGCGCGACTTCACTCACTACGGAGACGAGTGCAAGTTTGGTGGCGGTAAGGTTCTCCGGGATGGAATGGGTCAGGCCTCTGGCGTAGATCCGAGTGTCGCACTGGACTGCGTCATAACGAACGTCGTGGTGATGGACTACACCGGAATCGTGAAGGCGGATGTCGGCATCAAGCAGGGTCGAATCGTTGGTATCGGCAAGGCAGGCAACCCCGACGTGATGGCAGGAGTCGATTCAACGATGATCGTCGGTGTGACCACGGAAGTGATTGCCGGGGAAGGCATGATCCTGACCGCTGGAGGCATTGATGCTCACATCCACTTTATCTGTCCGCAGCAGATCCACGAAGCGCTGGCCTCAGGAGTGACCACTTTCATTGGAGGAGGAACAGGCCCTGCCACGGGCACCTGCGCCACCACATGCACGCCCAACGCCACTTACTTGAAGTCGATGTTGCAGTCGACAGACTCATTCCCGATGAACTTCGGATTCACTGGCAAGGGAAACACCAGCAGGCCGGAAGGATTGGAACAGCAGGTGTTGGCAGGAGCTATAGGTCTAAAGCTCCATGAGGATTGGGGCACCACTCCTGCGGCGATCGACTGTTGCTTGAGCTTCGCGGAAACCCAGGATGTGCAGGTCACCATCCACACGGATACACTCAACGAATCTGGATTTGTGGAAGCCACGCTGAAGGCATTTCGCGGGCGCACCGTTCATGCATATCACTCGGAGGGAGCTGGTGGAGGCCATGCTCCGGACATTATCCGCGTTTGTGGTGATCCGAATGTTCTACCAAGTTCGACCAATCCGACCCGCCCGTACACGGTGAACACATTGGACGAACATCTGGACATGTTGATGGTGTGCCATCATTTGGATCCTGGGCTTCCGGAGGACGTCGCTTTCGCTGAAAGCCGGATTCGAGGAGAGACCATTGCGGCTGAGGACATCCTGCATGATCTCGGAGCTATCAGCATGATGAGCTCGGATTCCCAGGCGATGGGGCGAGTGGGGGAGGTCATCACTCGGACCTGGCAGACAGCAGACAAGATGAAACGTCAGCGGGGAGCTTTGCCATCGGACTCGGCTCATGATGACAACTTTCGAATCCGGAGGTACCTGGCCAAGTACACAATCAATCCTGCCATCGCCCACGGGGTTAGCCAGTGGGTTGGCTCAGTGGAGGTTGGGAAGCTGGCCGATCTGGTGTTGTGGCGTCCCGCGTTTTTTGGAGCCAAGCCGGAGATCGTGATCAAGGGCGGCTTTATTGCCTGGGCGCAGATGGGCGATGCCAATGCATCGATCCCGACTCCGCAACCCGTGCTGATGCGTCCGATGTTTGGTGGTTTCGGAGGAGCAGCAGGTCCGACGTCCCTGGCATTTGTGAGTCGCCTGTGTCACGAGCGCGGAGTCGCTCGTGCCTACGGGCTCAGCAAGACTTTGGTCCCAGTCGAGAAGTGCCGCGGTCTTTCGAAACGCGACATGAAACTCAACGACACTCTTCCTCGGATGGAGGTGGATCCCGAGACCTATGAGGTGAAGGCAGATGGAGTAGCTCTCCGGTGTGAACCTGCCAGGGAGCTGCCGCTGTCGCAGCGGTTCTTTCTTTTTTGAGCGATGGATTTTCCAGGGGACACATGGCTTGTTTGGCAGTTGATCGACTCGAGCTTTCCGGCTGGATCGCTGGGGCACTCAGGTGGACTGGAAGCAGCCTGGCAAATGTCTGGGATCCGGGTCAGTGGAGGGTTGGAGGAGTTCCTCCATCAACTCCTTGAAAATCAGGGAGCCTCGATGCTGCCTTTGGTGAGGGAGGCGATTGAGGGAACAACGCCTTTCGCTGAGCTCGATCAGCTTTGCCACGTCTTCCTAGTCAATCCGCCTGCGAATCAAGCCAGCCGGCAGCAGGGACGGGCATTTCTGGCCGCGATCGAGCGGGGAATCGGACTGGGTGATTGTTCGGAAAGCCTCCGCGTGAAGTTGGACCGCGACCGCGGCGGGCATCTCGCTCCCGTCTTCGGATGGGTTATGAGACAACTCCAGATCCAACCGGGCACTGCAGGTCGAATGTATCTCTATCACCAACTGCGTGGGTGGATCAGTGCAGCCGTTCGTATGAACCTGGTCGGGCCGTTTGAGGCGCAGCGCATTCAGCTGCGACTTTCGTCTGAAGCAGAAGGTGTCTGGGCCCGCTGCAGATCTCTGAGCTTGGAGGACATGGCTCAGACCTTTCCGCTTGCTGATCTCTGGCAGATGCATCACCCAAAGCTCTACTCCCGACTTTTTCAAAGCTGACGCCCATGAACTTCCTGAAATCTCTCATTCACCGGCTGGAACCTCACTCTCGCTCAAGTCATCAGCATCTGCATGGAGGGCATGAACACACCCATTCCCATGCAGATGGGCATACCCACACCCATACTCACGACCTGATGGAGCATGCTGGCCTCTTTGAGGAGCGAGATCTTCCCAAGTCACGGGACTATTCCTCGCGGGCTTTCACGGTAGGCATCGGTGGTCCGGTGGGAAGCGGCAAGACCGCGTTGATGCTCCAGTTGTGCCGTCATCTTCGCGATAAATGGAACATCGCGGCAGTGACCAATGATATCTTCACCCGGGAGGACGGAGAGTTTCTGGTGCGGCATCAAGCATTGGATGCTGAGCGGATACGCGCAGTGGAGACGGGCGGATGTCCACACGCTGCGATTCGGGAGGACATCACAGCAAATCTGATGGCCTTGGAAGAGTTGCACCGAAGGTTCTCAACCCAGATGCTGCTGATCGAGTCCGGTGGGGACAATCTTGCGGCGAACTACAGTCGGGAGCTGGCGGATTACACCATCTACGTGATTGATGTGGCTGGCGGAGACAAGGTGCCAAGAAAGGGCGGGCCGGGGATCACACAGTCGGACCTTCTGGTGATCAACAAGACCGACCTGGCCCCCGCGGTTGGGGCGGACTTGGGAGTGATGGAACGTGATGCGGCCAAGATGCGCGGAAGCGGTCCGGTGGTTTTTGCTCAGGTGAAGCATGATGTGGGGGTGAGTGAGATCGTGAAACACATTCTTCATTCCTGGTCGCATGCCCAAGATTCACGATCTGAATCTTGAAAAGCAGAACACTGCCGGAGAAGGCGCGCCCGTGTTTGCAAACGGACGCGCCTTGGCGTGTTGCCTCAGTGCCCTAGCATCCAGGGACGTGCACTCCGACGACTCGACTCCTGCAGTTTAGGGACTCGAGTCGCTCCCGGGAGGGCCGCCTTATGGTGACAAGAGGATCCGCAGACATGCGGAGGGGGAATGGGGAGTGCTCGCGTTGCGAGGTCTCTTCTCTGCGTTGAGAGTTAGCATTTAAGCGCGTTGAATCGCTGATAAGCGATGTGTCGTGATGACTTCCGGTCGAGAGGTTGGCCTGCGGCCTGATCTCTTATCCGTCCTGTTACCAAGGGATTGGGGTAGGTGTGATTCCCACTTGTTCGCGTTTGGCATGGTTCGTGATCAAAGGAAGGTGCTTGCTGGACGGGTATGAACCTCGAAAGCTCAAAAAAATGAACACTAAAGATTTGATCCGATTGGGTGTGCCACCTGGAGAGGCTTCGCGTCGCGGGACGGACTTCATTGCTCGCTACATCCTCAAAGGCCTCGATAAATCGAAGCTTGCCGAGGTTGTCGAGGCCGTGATCCGGAATCCCTCGGAGTATGTGGATGATGAGTTGTGCGGTGAGTTCGCGAAATCTTTGATCCGATGCGAACGGACGATCCGCGAGGCGCCCGCCGCCTGGAAACAATGGGGTGAGGGCCTCGAGCCCGAGGCCGTGAATCAGATGGGTCGGGCGTGTCAGTTGCCCGTCGCTGTGGCGGGCGCCCTCATGCCGGATGCCCATGTGGGTTATGGCCTGCCCATCGGTGGCGTTCTGGCCACTGAAGGAGCCGTGATTCCCTATGCCGTCGGCGTGGATATCGCCTGCCGAATGAAGCTCACCGTCCTCGATCTTCCGGTTCGTGAGCTCGATCGACACCGCGAGTCGTTGATCAAAGCCATCGAGACTGAAACGCGCTTCGGCGTCGGAGCGACTTTCAAGCAACGTCGCGAGCATGAAGTGCTCGGGGCCGACTGGGCGGTTAGCCCTGTGACCCGACAAAACAGGGACCGTGCCTGGGCACAGCTCGGGACAAGTGGAAGTGGCAATCATTTTGTGGAATTTGGAGTGTTCACAAACGAGCAGGGGATCGACGGGTTGCCCCCTGGCGAGCACGTGGCGCTTTTGAGCCATAGTGGTAGCCGCGGGACTGCAGCAGCTGTGTGCGATCACTACAGCAAACTTGCGATGTCGCAACACCCCGAGCTTCCCAAGGAGCACAAACACCTGGCGTGGCTGGCGATGGATTCCGATGAGGGCCGGGAATACTGGGCTGCCATGGAATTGATGGGACGATACGCGGCTGCGAACCACTGCTTGATTCATCAACACATCGCCCGGCATCTCCGACTGAACGTGCTTCTGGATGTGGAGAATCATCACAACTTCGCCTGGAAGGAACGGCATGTCATCGATGGGAATGAACGCGATGTCGTCGTTCATCGGAAGGGGGCAACTCCGGCCGGTCGCGACGTGCTCGGAATCATTCCCGGGTCGATGGCAACTCCCGGATTCCTCGTTCGCGGAAAAGGAAACGAAGCGTCGTTGAAGTCCGCTTCCCACGGTGCAGGTCGTGTCATGAGTCGCACCAAAGCCATCGAGACGTTCGAGTGGGAGAAGGTCAATCGGGTGTTGAAAGATCGCGGGGTCAAGTTGATCTCGGCTGGATTGGATGAAGTGCCCGGGGTTTACAAGGACATCCATCAGGTCATGGCCGCACAGGCGGATCTGGTCGAGATTCTTGGGCGGTTCGATCCGAAGCTTGTGAAGATGGCTCCGCATGGCGAGCGGCCCGAGGATTGAACTTCATCAATGACACAGCGTCGGTGGCATCCGGCGCTGTGTCCTGACTTTGCTCACAAACTATCCGCACATGATCATAATTGACGGAGCACAAGGCGAAGGCGGGGGACAAATCCTGCGCAGCGCGCTGGCTTTGTCCCTGGTGACGCAGATGCCTTTCCGGCTCGAGAACATCCGTGCTGGCAGACGGAAACCGGGACTGTTGCGGCAGCATCTGACCGCGGTGGAGGCAGCAACCCGGGTGGGCGCCGCCAAGACGACGGGGGCCGAGCTCGGATCCATGACGCTGGAGTTCCATCCGAACGGGGTGACACCTGGCGACTATCGTTTCGCCGTCGGCACGGCGGGCAGCGCCACATTGGTATTTCAAACGATCCTGCCGCCGCTGCTGATTGCGCAGGCGCCCAGCTCCCTCGTTCTGGAGGGTGGCACGCACAATCCTTTTGCGCCGCCTTTTGAGTTCCTGGCGAGATCCTTCACCCCGTTGATTGAGCGGATGGGGCCTCGAATCGAGCTGAAGCTGTATCAGCCAGGATTTTTTCCGGCCGGCCGTGGCAGGTTCGCAGCGCGGATCGAGCCCGTTCGACAATTGAAGTGCATGGACCTCCTTGAGCGAGGTTTGGTTCGGCAGCAGCGTGCGCGTGTTTTGTCGGCGATGCTTCCGCCATCGATTGGAGAACGAGAGCTGGCGGTTGTTCAGACAAGGCTCGGCTGGGGCAAGGAGTGTTGTCTTGCGGAATCGCCGGTCAATCCGGCGGGACCCGGCAACGCTTTGCTTCTCGAAATCGAAGCCGACCATGTGACGGGTGTTTTCAGCAGTTTTGGGGAGCGTAGCCGTTCTGCGGAGGACGTGGCCACCCAGGCCTGTCAGGATGCAAGCGTGTGGCTGGATGCTGGTGTGCCTGTGGATGAACATCTGGCTGATCAACTCATGATACCCATGGCTCTTTCCGGTGGTGAGTGCAGCTATCGCACAGTCGAGCCCTCGCTGCATTCCAGGACCAATGCCGAGATCATTCAGAGGTTTCTGCCTGTGAGATTCCGTTTTGAACAAGAGAGTGACCATGCCTGGCGTGTGACTGTCGGTGTGAAGTAACTGAGATGCGTACAGTTCAACCGCAACCCTGGACTCGACGGCGGACGGCAAAGGAGTCAAACCCTGTGCGCGATGATCGAGCTTTTCACAACCGGATCCCCTGCGCACTACCTGGGGATTCTTGTCACTTTGCTCGCAGCCACTCTCGGTTCCATTCACGCCCTTCTCCATAAACGCGACCCCAGATCCGCCGTTCTGTGGCTTGGGATTATCTGGTTGGTTCCCCTGGTCGGAGTTTGCCTCTACCTGCTCCTCGGTGTTAACCGCATCCGTCGCAGAGCGCTCAGTTTGAGGGCTGGACTTGAGCCCGTTCGCAGTCGGAACAGCACACACGAGTACACCCTGGAACAGATCGAATCGATGCTGCCGGTGCAGCATCAATACTTACACGTCCTCGCTGCATCCGGCACACGCATCATCGAGCGTCCGCTGGTCAGCGGAAACCAGATAACCCTGCTGCAAAATGGTGACGAAGCCTACCCCGCCATGCTCGACGCCATCCGGAAGGCCCGGACGTCCATCGCCCTGTCCTCGTACATTTTCGACAGCGATGCTGTGGGGATGGAATTCGTGAAAGCGCTTGCTGAGGCTGTTGGGCGAGGGGTTGCGGTACGTGTGCTGGTCGATGCGACTGGCACCTGGTACTCGTGGCCTCCGATCCAGCGAGCACTGCTGGACAGCCAGGTGCCTTACGCCCGCTTTCTGCCGTCATTCAGTCTCTGGCGGCTTCCATCCATCAACCTCCGGAATCATAGAAAGCTTCTTGTGGTGGACGGGCAGACGGGGTTCACCGGGGGAATGAACATCCGTGAGGGACACTGGCTTTCACGGAATCCTCCCCATCCGGTTCAGGACTTGCATTTTCGTGTCGTAGGTCCGGTTGTCTCACATCTTCAGGAGGTGTTTGCGGAGGACTGGCGTTTCACTACGGGAGAAACCCTCGAAGGTCCGGCTTGGTTTCCATCGATCGATTCGAGTGGCTCAGTGATATCCCGTGGGGTTGCAGATGGTCCTGACGAGGATGTTGATCCGATGCGGTGGACATTTCTGGCCGCCATCTCGGCAGCGAAGAGTTCCATCCGAATCGCCACACCTTACTTCCTGCCAGATCCCCCGCTGATCTCGGCGTTGAATCTTGCAGCGATGAGGGGTGTGCGGGTTCAGGTTTTGCTT
>VHDG01000136.1 GCA_016871475.1 Verrucomicrobiota bacterium | reverse complement strand
GGGCTTTGTGTCCATGGTGCCGATCGTGTAGGTGCCGCCTCCCTGGCACTTTGGCTCGCTCTTGATGGTCTTGTCGGATCCGTAAAGATCGGTGGGCTGCGGTCCTTCATTTCCTCCCTTGCGGTTCTCCAGCGCCCAGACTTCTTTGGCGCCTTCGATGGCGCGAAGGTTTTGGACGCACGCCGCGCGCTGGGCATCTTTTCGCGCCTTCATCAGGTTCGGAACTGCTGTGGCTGCCAGCAGACCGATGATCGCTACCACGATCATGATCTCCACCAGTGTGAATCCGCTTCTGCGATTAGTTTTCATAGCGATAATGTTTCAGCGCCCAGGTTGTTATCCTTGCGACGTAATCAATTGGCCAACATTTCATCTCATGGCTGCGGCCCTGTCAGCACCTTTTCAGGTCCAGCCCGGCTGGATGAAGTGTCGCTTTCATCACTTAGATGACACTCCCTCCGGAGCCGAAAGTTGCGGTCCAACCCAGCTCAGGTTTAGGCCTTGAACGATTGAATCAAATCAATCCGAACAGACTTGGTTTTGCCATCGGACTCAAACTCAACCGTTTCTCCGGCCTTCTTGTTCAAAAGCGCCTGGGCGATCGGGGTGAGGTAGCTGATGATGTTTTTTTCAGGGATGGAATCCCATGCGCCGAGTATCGTATAGCGCTCGGCCTGCGAGCTGTTCGTGTCCGTGACGTCAACAATCGTTCCGATGCTGACCACGTCAGTCTTGGCCGTGGCGAAGTCGGTGCCGCGTGCGCGGATCAGCTGTGCTTCCAGCTCGGCCTTCCGGCGCATCAAGATCTTTTGCATCTCCTTGGCGGCTTTGTATTCATGGTTCTCTCGAAGATCCCCATAACTGCGTGCAATCGCGATTTCCTTCGAGTTTGCAGGGATGGTCTTTTGAACCAGTTCGTTGTACTCGGTTTTGCGACGCTCCAAGCTTTCCCATGAGACCACCAAAGTAGCGTCCTGTTTTCCATGTTCACCCGAGATAAGGCTCTGCACCGCCGGATAGGTCTTTACGATACGCGCCAGCAGGCTGCGCTTGTCCATGTCCTCGAAACAGGGCGAGAGCTGAAGGGCTCGCGTGAGGTCCTTGATGACTTCGAGATCTGCGGAGCCGATGAGATCCACCAGGAGCTGCTGGTCCGCCATGATGTAATCGCGGAGCCTGTTCGACTTCTTCTCGTTAAACTGATCGCGCTCGATCGCGGTCAGCATGGCCCTGAAGACCTCCGGCCCGAGGATGTCAGCGAAAGCATCAGATCGCTCTTTCGCGAGCCAGAGCAACAACTCGCTGCTGGCGCTGTGCCGGCTGATCAGCTGGGCGAGGACGTCCTTGAGTTGAGCCATCTTGCCTTCGTGGATCAGCATGGAGGCGCACTCTCCACAGGGTTTGGCCGGGAGATGATTCAGGGCTCCAAGGACTGCTTCATGCCAGATCGGTGAGCTTTCCTTGAAGGATTGGAGCACTCGTTTGTGTTTGGAGGCTGATGTAGCCTCGAAAAGCGGCGCAAAGCGGGCTTCAGCTGTCCAGATTGCTGCGGGGGTGTGCTCCTCAGCCGATGGCGACATGCCGGCGGCCGCGCGGATGTCGTCCCGGGCAAAAATGCCTTCCAGGGCAACCGCGGGCTGGGTGCGAAGATGAGTGCCGATCTCGGTGTTGAGAGCCGCGATGATGGAATCAGCGACAGGTGCCTTGTCGGCGAGATCTGGAAAACTCTTCAAAGCTTCCAATGCCATCGCCGTCCGGGCTTTCAGACCTTTGGCTGCAGTGAAGTCCGTGAGCAGCCTGTCGGCGAGGCCGGTTTCTTTCGCCTGATAGAGAATGGGATCGGTCTTCTTGATTGGGATTTGGAAGTGGCCATCCTTTTTCATCTCCTTCTTGGCCACCTCCCACCACTTCCGCCAGTCCTCCGTGATCACGTCCGGCACGAGCACTTGCTGGATCTGTTCGAGAGTGGCCTGGCCCCCGTAACTTTGAAGGACGACCTTGATGAGATCCAGATGATGCAGTGCGGCCATCTGCCGCAGCGAATCCAGGTCACCTGCTTTGCGGGCCAGAATGTGGTCGCGGGAGATGGGGTGGAGAGACTCGGCTGCAAAGCCGAGGTCCATGTGGTGACCGGACTTGTTCTGGAAATCGATGGTGAATCGGGAAAACACGGTGTCCACTGCCTTGATGCGCCCGAAACCCCAGCTGCGATGGTGGCAGTAACCGCTTGCGGTGAGAGCCACCAACGGTTCAATGTGCTTTGCGTCCAGTTTGCCGGCGGCAGCCAGTTTTTCGAACTCTTCTCTCATAGTCGTTTGAACAGTGCTGAAATTTTTTTTGTGTCCCGACACAGCTGGACTTATTAAGGCGTGACCGTGGAAAAACCAAGACAAATTGCCTTCGAAGTCCTGTTGGAACATAGCAAGGGTGAGGAGTTTGCCGAGGATTTGCTAGCCTCGGCCCTCACGAACACCCGGCTGAATCAAGCCGATCGCGGCCTGGCTCAGGAACTCGTCTTTGGAGTCGTGCGCTGGCAGCGATTACTCGACCACCTGATCGATTCGCGCACCGGCGGCAGGGACCAGCAGCCCATCGTGAGGATTCTCCTGCGCCTCGGGCTCTATCAGCTTGCTCTCCTCCAAAGGATTCCTGCTCACGCGGCGGTCCACGAAACCGTTGAGTGCGCCAAGAGTGCCGGGCTCGGACCCGTCGTGGGGTTCATCAATGCCTTCTGCCGGAAAGCATCCGCAGAACTGGAACTCATCGGACGTCAGATTTCTGACCTGGAGTCTTCCAGGCCTGAAGTTCGATGGTCCCACCCCGACTGGCTGGCCGGGCGTTGGCAAGCGCGGTGGGGAGTGCTGGAAAGCACAGCGCTCATGCGATGGAACAATACCCCCCCGGCCGTCTTCGCTTGCGTGAATCGACTTAAGGTCACGCCTCTGGAGCTTGAAGCGATGTGGCAGGCTGAGGGAGTGCAGTTCGCGCCGCGCAGTTTCCCCTGGTGCAAGCCGGGCGACCTCTATGAACTGCAGAAGCATCCTTCGCTGACCTCCATGAGCTCATTCGCGGGAGGCGGGTTTTACATCCAGGATCCCAGCACACTGCTTGCACCTCTGCTCATGAGCCCGCAGCCAGGGGAGAAGGTTCTGGACCTCTGCGCTGCACCTGGAGGGAAAACGGTCCTGATGGCTCAGCTTATGAACAATCAGGGGACTCTCATTGCCCAGGATACACACCGAGCTCGTCTCGAGATGATCCGCCAGAACTGCCACCGATTGGGCGTCACCTGTGTGCGAGTGTCCACGGCAACCACCGTGACACATCCGGATTTGAGCATGAAATTCGACCGCATCCTCATTGATGCCCCCTGCTCGAATACCGGGGTGATGCGGCGCCGCGTGGATCTAAGGTGGAGGATCACCTCTGAGGAGCTCGACCGCCTCTGCGCGGTGCAAGCTGAGCTGCTCGCAGAAGCGGCTCCCCAACTCCGGCCCGGAGGGGTCGTGGCTTACAGCACGTGCAGCTTGGAACCAGAGGAGAACGGCGAGCAGATCCGCGCCTTTCTGAAGAAAAATCCCGCCTTCACACTCCTCGAAGAACAATCGCTCTTCCCACCTAAGCACGGCGTCGACGGCGCTTATGTGGCTGTTCTTAAGCATGTTGCGTTGACATAAATGTCCACTGTTGACACGAATACGGTTTCTGTCAGTTTATACCAACTTAACTTTAGTAACTTATTAAACAAATGAGCGCATCGACCGAAAGCAAGCTGACTCACAATGAGGTGATCAAGGACGCGATCCCCACGCTTGCTGGAAACATTGCCGCGACATTGCAGGATGCTGCATTGGATCGATTTTCCGAAGACGACACCCAGTTTCTGAAGTTCCACGGCATCTATCAGCAGGATGATCGGGACAAGCGGAAGACTGCGAAGCAGTTCATGTTCATGATCCGCGGTCGAATCCCGGGCGGGGTTCTTTCGGGCAAGCAGTATTTGGTATTCGACGATCTTGCGACGCGGTATGGGAATCAGACGTTGCGGATCACGTCGCGACAGAGTTTTCAATTTCATGGGGTGGTGAAAGCCGGTCTGGGGAAACTGATGCGCGGAATCAACGATGCATTGGTGGACACGCTGGCGGCGTGTGGGGATGTGAACCGCAATGTGATGTCACCTCCGACGCCGGCGACGAGCGCTTTCGGCACCGAGGTCTTGGAGGATGCTCGTCGAGTCTCGACCGCGCTGCTTCCCAAGACCAAGGCTTATCATTCGATCTGGGTCGAGGGTGTTCAGCTCAATCTGGAAGACCCTTCCAACAAGGACTTCGAGGACCCGCTTTACGGCAAGACCTATCTGCCAAGGAAGTTCAAGACAGCCTTCGCGATCCCTCCACTGAACGACACGGATGTTTTAACGAACTGCCTGGGTTTTATCGCAATCGAGGAGAATGGAAAGCTGACCGGATACAACCTGACCGCGGGCGGTGGTTTGGGCATGAGCCACGGGAACGCTGAGACCTATCCGCGCGTGGGTGATGTCATTGGGTTCGTCACCCCGGGGCAGTTGATCGAGGCATCCCGGGCTGTTTTGATGGTTCACCGTGACTTCGGAGATCGCACCAACCGGAAGCATGCCCGCTTGAAGTACGTGCTGGAGGAGAAAGGTGTGGAATGGTTTCGTGCCGAGCTGGCCAAGAGACTCGGATGGAGCCTCGCCGCCGCCAAACCTTTCCGATTTGAACGGCAGGGTGACGTGTTCGGCTGGCATCGGCAGCAAGATGGCCGGATGTTCCTTGGACTTTATGTTGAGACAGGTCGAATCAAGGACCAGGGCTCGTGCCGTCTCATGTCCGCTCTTCGAGAGATTGTTGGCAGGTTCTCACCTGAGATCCGGCTCACGCCCTCACAGAACCTGGTGCTGTCTGGGATCCAGCCATCAGACCAGTCCGCCATCGATGCGATCCTGAAGTCTCACGGGATCGACACAGTCTCTCAGGGGACGATACTCGGTCGCGCTTCCATGGCATGTCCTGCGCTTCCGACTTGCGGGCTGGCGCTAGCGGAATCCGAGAGATATCTGCCGGGCCTTCTTGCACGAATTGAAGCGTTGCTCGCTGAACTTCATCTGGGGAACCAGGAGATCATCGTGCGGATGACCGGTTGTCCGAACGGCTGCGCTCGGCCCTACATGGCTGAGATCGGCTTCGTCGGGAAAGCTCCCGGGAAGTACAACGTCTACCTGGGCGGGAATGAGGCCAGCACCCGCCTCAATCGTGTCTTTAGGGAGTCGGTGAAGGAGACCGAGATTGTGAACGAGCTGAGGCCTGTGCTGACTCGGTTTTCCCAGGAACGGCAGACGGGTGAAAGGTTTGGCGACTGGTGTGATCGAGTATTCTGGAAGGACACGGTTTCCCAGCCCGGCGGCGTATCCAAGGCCTGAAGTCATGCTTGCTCCCAGCGAAGTCAAAGAGCTCAACGCTCAGTTCGACTCCTCGTCCACGGAGGAGGTTCTTGCCTGGTCCTGGCAAAGATTCGGATCGCGCGCTGCCATCGGCACCAGCTTCCAGGGAGCGGGGCTTGTGATGATGCACCTGGCCAGGAAAGCCTCGTTGCCTTTCCCGGTATTCACCATCGACACCGGACTCCTGTTCCCCGAAACCCTGGAACTGAAACGCAGGTTGGAGGACTTCCTGGAGATTCAGATCGAGAGCCTTGTTCCGGATCTCACTGTTCAGCAGCAGGAGGAAGCCCAGGGGCCGGAGCTATGGCAGAGAAACCCCGATCTATGCTGCACCATGCGCAAGGTTCTGCCGCTGCAGAACAAGCTTTCCGAGCTCGACTGTTGGATCACCGGGCTCCGACGGCAGCAGTCAGATACACGATCAGGCATCGGGATTGTTGAGGTGTATGTTTTTGACGAGTCTGCGGGGCGGGACATCGTGAAGCTTAACCCGATGGCGAACTGGAGTCGGGACCAGGTCTGGGCCTATTTGAAGCAACACGGCATTCCGTACAATGCTCTGCATGACCAAGGCTATCGGTCCATCGGCTGCCGACCGTGCACGGCAAAAAGCTCGGGCGGAGAGAACGAGCGCGCCGGGCGGTGGACGGGCTTCAATAAGGTGGAGTGCGGCATTCATACCTTCATGAGCAAGAAGGCGGACTTCCAAATTTAGAGCGGGATCTTACTCCTATGGATTACCTTTCAAAACTCGAGAATCAGAGCATTTACATCATGCGGGAGGCGTTCAACAAGTTCGAGAACCTGGCCATGCTTTGGAGCATTGGCAAGGATTCGACAGTCCTCCTCTGGCTGGCGCGAAAAGCCTTCTTTGGTCACGTCCCCTTTCCATTGGTCCACGTTGATACGACCTACAAGATCCCCTCCATGATCGAGTACCGTGATCGGCTGGCTCGGGACTGGAACCTGAAGCTTGTTGTGGGCAAGAACGAGGAGCAGCTCAGGTCCGGCATCACATATCCCAATGGGAAAGCCACGCGGGTTGAATGTTGCGGCACGCTGAAGAAGGATGCCTTGAAGCAGGTGTTGGAACAGCACCACTACACCGGAGTGATCGTGGGGGTGCGACGGGACGAGGAGCCGACGCGTGCCAAAGAGCGGTATTTCAGCCCTCGGGACAAGAACATGGAATGGAACGTGGAAGACCAGCCTCCCGAGTTGTGGGATCAGTTTAAAACTGACTTCGACAAGGGAACCCACATCCGCATCCATCCGCTGCTTCACTGGACCGAGCTGAACATCTGGGAGTACATCGAGCGCGAGAGCATGCCCATCATTCCGCTGTACTTCGCCAACGAGAAAGGCGAGAGGTATCGCAGCCTCGGCTGCTATCCTTGCACCTTCCCGATCAAGTCCCAGGCCCGCACCGTCCGGGAGATCATCGAGGAGCTCCGTCAAACCAAGTCGCCAGAGCGCGCAGGGCGAGCCCAGGACAAGGAAAGCGAGGACGCTTTCGAGAAGCTTCGACGCGACGGCTACATGTAAGTCTCCAACCGGCTTTTTCTCATGCAAACGACTTCCATTCCCACCGAGCAGCTCAAGATCGTCATCGTAGGCCATGTTGATCACGGCAAGTCCACTTTTGTCGGACGACTCTTCCACGACACCGGCTCCCTTCCCGAGGGCAAGCTGGAGCAGTTGCAGAAGGTGGCTGAGCGGCGAGGGGTTCCTTTCGAGTGGGCGAACCTGATGGACGCGCTGCAGTCCGAGCGTGATCAGAACATCACGATCGACACGGCGCAGATTTGGTTCCAAACCCAGAAGCGGCAATACGTCATCATCGACGCCCCCGGGCACAAGGAGTTCCTCAAAAACATGATCACCGGTGCAGCAAACGCCGAGGCTGCGCTGCTGCTCATTGATGCCAATGAGGGTGTTCAAGAGAACTCGCGGCGACATGGTTATCTCCTGAATCTGCTCGGCATACGCCAGATTGCCGTCCTGGTGAACAAGATGGATTTGGAGAATTATTCGGAGCAGAAGTTCCGGGCCATCGAAGAGGAGTATCGAGGTTGGCTGAAGAGCGTGGGAGTCACCCCCAAGCTTTTTATTCCGATCGCTGCCAAACATGGTGACAATATCGCCAGTCGCAGTGCGAACATGCCGTGGTGGACAGGCTCGACCGTTCTGGAAGCATTGGATCAGTTCAAGGTCACCGATCTTCCTTTAAACCAACCGCTTCGTTTCCCGGTTCAGGATGTGTATCGCTTTGACGATCGACGAATTCTCGCAGGCCGGGTCGAGTCGGGTCGGATCAAGGTGGGTGATCGTCTCATCTTCTCGCCGTCCAACAAGGCCAGCACCGTCAAGACCATCGAACGATGGAGTGCTCCGAGCTCAGACTCAGCAGGGGCTGGAGAGTCTGTCGGCATCACATTGACCGAACAAATATTCGTCGAACGAGGTGTCGTCGGAGCGTTGGAAACCGAACCACCTTATGAACTCAACCGCTTCAAAGCTCGGTTGTTCTGGCTAGGCAAGCAACCGCTCAAACAAGGCCGTCCTTACAAGCTGAAGCTCGCAACTCAGGAAGCGGAGTGCACTGTCGAAGCCATCCAGGGTGTGATTGATGCTTCCACGCTCAAGGCTGTCGAGCGTCCGGACAATGAGCGTTCCGTTGCACGACATGAGGTGGGCGAGCTGATCCTTCGCACCAAGAGACCCATCGCCTTCGATGCCTCCAATGAGATCGTTGTAACGGGACGTTTTGTCTTGGTGGATGGATATGAAGTCTCTGGCGGCGGGATCATCGTGGACGACAAGTATCCACGCCGCACATCGGACTCCCTGCACAAGAGTCACAATATTTTCTGGAGCCAGGGAAAGGTTACAGCTCAGCAACGAGTGGCACGCAATGGCCATCGCGGCAGAGTCA
>VHDG01000135.1 GCA_016871475.1 Verrucomicrobiota bacterium | reverse complement strand
GCCGGGCTAGGCTCCCCCGCACATGTCTGAGCCCACACCCAGCCAAAGCGCCGAGGATTACCTCGAACGCATCCAGGAGCTGATCAATGAGAAAGGCTATGCCCGCGTCGTGGACATCGCCAAGTCTCTCGGAGTCAAACAGGGCTCTGTCACCAGCATGGTCCAGCGATTGGGTGAAATGGGCTATCTCAACTACGTGAAGTACCGGGGGCTGGTGCTCACCGAGAAGGGCCGGAACGTCGCCCAAGCCGTCCAGCAAAGGCACGAAACCCTTTCGAGATTCTTCAGCCTGTTTGACATCGCGGACTCCGTCCAGGCACGTGACATCGAAGGCATCGAACACCACCTCAGTTCGGAGACCTTGCAACTTCTCGCGGACCTCGCAGCGTTCATGGAGGCGAGACCCGAGCTCCTCAAGGAGTTCCTCAAGCGGCGAAGAGCCGCCAACGCCAACCGCACCTGACTGGGCAAAGCCCCTTAGCCGGAACGATTCAGTAGGACAACGGCCATTTGATTGATCCTCTTGCGAAGTGCTTCGTTGTTCGTCGTTTACGTATTTCAGTTCAATACGCGCACTCCTCACGCCTCGCACTTCACAAGAGTCTGCTGCGCAACTGTCCACTGTCCTACTGAACCGTTCCGGCTTAGCGAGGGCGGATCAGGATTTCCTCAACGATCGCCCGGCTTGGAAGATTGACCGCCAGCAAGGCGCATTCCGCAACATCCTCAGGCATCAGCATGCGTGACCGGGCTTGTGCATCGGGAGGCGCGGGTCGCTTGTCCAATAGCGGAGTATCAATGTCGCCCGGCAACAATGCGCAGGCTCGAACTCCATTGCCGCGTTCCTCCGCGTTGATGGCCTGGGTCAATCCCACGAGGCCGAACTTCGACATGGAGTACGCAGGACCCGCCTTCGGACTCGCTTGCTTGGCTGCGTCGGACACCACATTGACGATCGTCCCGGTCCTTCGAGCGCGCATCCCTGGCAGGAATGCCTGCACACACCAATACGCACCGTTCAAGTTGGTATCCATCATCGCGTGGTAGTCCGCATCCGAGAGAACCTCCAGACTCCGACGCGGCACGTTGGCTCCCGCCGCATTGATGAGGATTCCGACGTCGCCCAGTTCCTTCAAAACCTCACGCCCCATCGCAACCACGGACTCCCGCGATGAAATGTCGCACGGCATGCAAAGGATTCTGGACCCCGCCTCGCCAGCAAGAGCAGCGGTTTCTTTGAGGCTGTCGAGTCTTCTGCCCAGGATGACAGTTCGATGACCCTGACTGGCCAGCGCGATGGCGATGCTACGGCCGACGCCACTGCCTGCGCCTGTCACGACTGCATTCTCAAGTTTGCTCATAGCTCAACCCACTGATGTTTCTCGGATGATTCCACGGCGGCATCCATCACCCGTTGTGCGAGCGCTCCGTCGTGGAAGCTGGGGACGCAAGGACGTTGATTACGGATGGCGTCGATGAACTCGAAAGCTTGATCGTAACGGAAGGTTACCAATGGATCTCCCTTCCCGGGATCGCGAGGAGAGCCTGGCCAGGTATAGAACTCCTTCGGTATCTGGATGGTTTCGAGCCCGGGGCCGCCGACTTTGCCTGTCTGAAGGGTGTTCCACTGGCCGGTAATGAAAACGAACGAAGCCTCGCTACCGTTGAGTTCGACATAGTCCAGACTGCGCCAGCTTTCGTTACGGCCGCTGGCGAGCTTGCTGCTTTCGAGCACACCGGTCGCTCCACTCTTGAATTCAGCGAGTATCGCGACCCAGTCATCGAGGTCGCTGGGAGCTCCCTGACGTGAGTGATGAAGAATCTTTGTTTGGGCGGTGAGGCGTTGCATCGGGCCGACAAGCAGGTGGGCGAAGTCGATGCGATGCGAGAGCATGTCACCCAGTTCGCCGGTGCCCGCAAGTTTCTTGACCTGACGCCAACCCAGGTTGCGAGTGCCCCAATCCTGAAGACGGCAGGATCGGTAGTGATAAGGCTGCCCGAGCGCTCCTTGACGGATGAGGTGGCTCAGGTAGCGCATGGCGGGGACAAACCGGTAGGTGAAGGCTGTCATGTGCCGGACACCGGCCTTGTCCGCGGCCTCGGCCATGGCCTTGGCATCCCTGGCATTGAGGGCCAGAGGCTTCTCACACAGGACATGTTTGCCGTGCGCGAGAGCGGCGTGAGCAATCTCGGCATGAACATTGTTCGGGGTGGCGATGATCACCGCGTCCACATCATCACGTTTGACGATCTCGCGATAATCCGGGGAGGCCACCTGCACGCCGGTCTGTTGCCGGGCGGTTTCGAGAGTGGCCGGTGCGGGGTCACAAAGTGCGGACACGCGCACATCGGTGCACATGGCCAGTCCCGGAAGGTGGTTCTGCAGCGTAATGCCGCCGCATCCGATAAGGGCGATGCCCAGAGGTTTCATAAGCTATATCGAATTACCGAAAGCGCGGCACTATGCCCGGGCATCTCAAAAACTCAACTCCTTCGAACATTCGAAGCCCAGCAGCTTAAGAAATATCCTGCTCCGTTGAATCCGGCCGGAGCCGCTGCTGGCGGAAGAAACTGACGAGCATCTCCCGACACTCGGCCCCCCTGACCTCCGGTGTGATGAGGCATCGATGGTTCAATGTGGGAAACTGCAGCAGATTCATCGCTCCCCCTGCAGCACCCGCTTTGGGATCGCCCACACCGAAAACCACGCGCTGCAATCGACAGTGCACCACCGCCCCGGCGCACATCGGGCAGGGCTCCTTGGTCACGAACAATTCACAATCCGTCAGACGCCAGTCCCCCACCACTTGCTGAGCTTGAGAAATCGCCAGCATTTCAGCGTGCGCCGTGGCGTCCTTGAGCTGTTCCACCTGATTCCAGGCACGCGCAATCACACGCCCATGCCGGACAATCACCGCACCCACAGGAACTTCCTCGGCTGCATAGGCCCGCGCCGCCAATCGCAAAGCCTCGCCCATGAAATAATGGTCGCTCTGCAAATCGATAATGGGGGACTCATCCATGATCAAAGGCCTCTCAGAGTCTGTAGTCGGCAACCACATACCTGACCTTCTTCCTCTTCCAGGTGTAGGTCATGTGCACCTTGCCGTCCTTGGACTGAATGATGGCGGGATAGGAAAACTCTGCGCCGGGCTCATTCTCAAGCTCCAGCACATCCTTCCACTCACGACCTTCGCGACTCCATGCGACCTTGAGCGGGCTGCGACCCCGGGTCACTGGATTATAGATCAACAGGTGTGTGCCATCCGACAGGGTCACAGCATCAGTCCCGGAGCTCGGGTTCGGCACTTGCCCAAGCTGGATCCTGCCCCACGTGGCTCCGAGATCCTCCGAGGTAATCTCGAACACCCGCCCCTGTCGGGTGCGACCCAGCGCGAGCAATCTGTCACCGCCCATTCGAAGGATGCTGGGCTGGATGGCGGCGATGGTTTTCCCGTCATGCAGGGCTTCGGTCCGTGTCCAGGTCCTGCCCAAATCCGAACTTCTTTCGAAGTGCAGCCGCCAGCCATCGTGTTCGGAGCTGCTGCCACTGAGGATGTCGCCGTTGGCCAGCTGAACAGGCTTGTTCTTGATCGGACCCAGGATGCCATCAGGCAATCGTCGGGCCTCGGACCAGGTGATTCCGCCGTCCGAGCTCGTCCGCAGCATGCCCCACCATGTCCGGGGATCAGGCCCCACTTTGTAAAAGAGGAGGAGGGGTCCCGTTTTCGGTTGGAACAGGACAGGGTTCCAACAGGGATGGCGGAGGGTGGCGGACTGAACACCGTTGGCTACCTCGACGGGTGTGGTCCATTTGTCCTTCGCTCGTCGCGACACCCAGATGCCGACATCAGGATGCTTTTCCCGGGTGCCACCGAACCAGGCGGCTATGAGGCCCTGGCTGGTTTCTTCAACGGTGGATGCATGGCATTCAGGGAATGGAGCGGACTCGTAAATGAACTCTGAGCGATCCACGCGGAGTTCGGCCGCGACACCCTGTGAAGACAGGACGAATGCGAGGAGAAGTGGGATCGGGAAATGTTTCATGGAGCGATGAGCTGGATTCATCCGGGATGTGATTGCGGGGGGATCCCATCCCAGAGCGGTGGGAACTACAAGAAGCAAACAGTCGTGGAGAAAAAAGAGCCCCGCCTGTGCCGTGTGCAACAGTTCCTTTGAACTGCCTGGTGAAACAGGTGGAGCCGAATCCATGGCTTGAGACTTCCAGTGAAGGCCTGTCTGCAGCCGTGAACTTTAGGGCTCCGTAATGGATACTTACGGTTCAAGGACTTTGTTTCGGAATCACGAACACCGCAGGGCAAAACAAAAATCGTTATGTCCAACAAAGCGGGACTTTCAAAGATCGGTGCGAAAAGAGCCGCGGCTCGAATGGACTATCGACCTCGCAAGCCCACGGCTCAAGCCCTTTATCAAAAGTTATTTTGCAGGTTGAACCGACCACTCCCGTCGAACCCAGTCATCCGCAGGATCCGCCTGGGGCAGGACGAACTGGAAGCCCTCGACCCGAGCGACGCAGGATCAGGCTGCCTGTCTGGAGTCAGCAGGTGAGGTGCGCAATGCACTCTCGATGCTCGACCGTAAGGCGCTGGCGAGATGTTCCACGAAGGGCTCCACGAGCATCGCGTGTGGATTCATCGGCAACTCGTTTCGCTCGATGCCTGCCTGTGCCAGTCCAGCAAAACCCATCATCGGGTCGGGATACGCATGGTAGTTCAGTTGAGGCACGATCAGTGTCAGAGGAACTGCCAGGGGTTTGGGTCGATACGCCAGGCAGGCTTCGTCGTTCGATGCCTGCACAGGAGCGATTCGAGGTTCGTCCGCTCCTTCCGGACGATCACCCGCCTCCTGCCTTCCCAGGAGGTTTCGCCATTCACCGTCCCGCAGCACCCGCCACTTCTCCTGGATGTACTCCTGTCTCAACGACGAGGGCAGCCGCCAAAAGTTGCCTGCATGAAAATAGAACCTCTCCAACGCCGATCGCAGCCCGCCCGAGACGCCAGCTTCAACCCAGTTGTAAGTATCCATCATCGCGACGAGGCGCACATCCGCGCCTGCGGCCTTCAGTTGCTGCGCCATCTCATAGGCGAGGGTCCCTCCCATGCAATAGCCTCCCAACAAGTACGGGCCCTCAGGCTGCACCTTGCGGACGTGCCTGAGATACTCTGCGGCCATCGCCTCGATGGTTGCGAGGGGCACCGTCTTCCCATCCAGCCCCACCGATTGCAATCCGTACACCGGTTGTTCCGGAGCCAGGCGTCTTGCCAGCGCGCGATACAACAACACATTGCCGCCCGCACCATGAGCCAGGAACAAAGGAGGCCTCTCCCCCAACATCTGAATCGGGACCAGCGGACTCCAATCCGCCTCCGCTTTTCGCCCTCCGGGTTCCAGAACTGCGGCCAGGCTCCCCAACGTGGGGGTCTGAAGCAGCTGAGAGAGGGGAACTCGCTTCCCGAACTCCTTCTCGATCGCCTTGAACAAGCTTGCTGCTGCGAGGGAACTTCCTCCGATCTCCAGAAAATGATCGTCCACACCCCCATGTTCCACGGCCAGCACTTCCTTCCACAAACGCGCCAGGCGGATCTCGCAGGGGGTTTGTGGAGCCTGGGATGCCCTGACGTTGCTGCGGGTGGATGTGCGCTCCTGATCTGACGAGGAGCGACTCGCCGTGATCGGCAGTCCGCTCAACTCGGGGGCATGAAGATCCGCAACAGACAGTGTGGTGTTGTCCACTGCGGCCCGGAGGATGGCTAGAAAACCCTTCAGCCAGTTGCGGGCATCAATGTCGCTGAGCAGCGCCGCATTGTAGTCCAGCTCGACGATCAATCCGGAGCGGTCCTCCAACAGGTTCAATCCAGCGTCGTATTGGAAATACGCTCTTGGCCCGGACCGCACAGCATGGTTCAGCCCACTGAAGTGAACGCTGGAGAGAGGTGGATCGAGGTTGAAGAGCACGGGAGCGAGCGGCAGTTCACCGGGCGCAACGCGGCGACCGAGCCTCTGGGAGATGTTTCCAAACCCCGCACACCAGTTCTCCTGCGCATCCAGAACGGCTGTGCGGGCATCCTTCACCCAGTCTGAGAAGGAGGCCTGGAGGCTCTGGCGACAACGCACAGGCAGGGAATGCACGCATTGACCTGACAGGGGGACGTTGCCCATGGCCGCCTGGCCTGCAAAAGGAACGGCCAGCGTGGTATCGCCAGACCCCGAGAGTCTCGCCATCCATGCCTGGGCTGCTGCCAGAAGAAATGCGAAGGTCGTCACTCCTGTGGCACGTGAGGACTTCTTAAGCCCGTCAACCTCTTGGGTCGAAAGGTGTGCGGTTTCTCGTGATGCTCGATAGGTTCTGCGAACGGAATGCGGATGAGTGAATGGCAACCGCGCGGGCGCGGCGGGTTCGCGATGAACCTTGACCCAGAAATCCTCCGCCTGGATGCCAGCCTGCCTCTGAGGCTCCTCAGCCAGCCACTCCTGATAACGCCTCATCGGGAGCACCTCCTGAAGCTTCGGAGCTCGCCCCTCCACCTTCGCCGAATAGATCTCGCCCAGCTCCTCAAGAATCAGGTTGATGCTCCATCCATCGCACACCGACATGTTCACATGGAACACGACCACGTGCTTGCGCAGATCGAGTGCGATGAGATGAAAGCGGAACAGGGGCGCGGAACAGAGGTCAAAAAGGTGCCGGGCCTCAGCTTCCAAAAACGCATTCAGCCGGGGTTCACGTTCGTGAGGGGGCAGATCCCGATAATTGTGAACCACCGCCCTGGCTCGCAGGTGGGAAGCAATCTGGATCATCTCCCCATTGGCATCAAAGAATGCGCGCAAGGCTTCATGGCGATTCACGACCTCCTGCACGGCCTTCTCAAACGCCTCCTCAACAAAAGTTCCATTCAGCTCGATCACCAACAATGCATTGAAAGCTCCCGAGGCATCAGGATTGAACTGCGTCGACACCCACATCTCCCGCTGCGCCACCGTCACTGGGAAAGGCTCCGGGGTTCTAGCTGTCTGCCTGGAAGTCTGGACGCCTCGCGCACTTCCTTCCTTGCGCTGTCGTGCTTCGGACTCGAACTCCGTAGCGCTGGATCCAGTCAAGAAGCCCCCCTGCTGCATTTCAGCCACGCTGAGCTTGAAGGCCCTGGCGATGAACGCGAGGTCCTCATCGGAGTGCGCCGTGGAAAGGAAGCACGGTCTGCCTTCCCATATGTGAAGCCCCTTTTCCCGCAGATGATAGTAGAGCAGCGATCCATGCTTCACCTCGGCACCGAAGTGCGGGTACCAAACACTGGTGAACCTCTCGAGATGGATGGGTACCTGGTGCTGCTGAAAGTAGGCATTCAGATCACCAATGAGCGAATCTGTTTTCCGTGTGATGGAGTTCTGGATCTCCGCGCCGCCTTGCTTCAGATGCTGTAAAATCACTCGTGCGGCTGCCATGGCCAACGGATGCCGCACGAACGTGCCTGCGAAGAAGGTGACTCCTGTCTGTGGAAATGAGTTGTCCCCAAACTGCCAGAAACCACCGTCAAAGGCATCCATGAGCCATGCCTTGCCTGCGATAAAACCAAATGGCATGCCTCCACCCACGATTTTTCCGTAGGTTGCCAGATCGGCTTCGATGCCGAACACCTTCTGTGCGCCTCCTGGATGGCAGCGAAACCCGGTGATGACCTCATCGAAGATCAAGGGCGTTTCGGACTGTTGAGTGATCCTGCGTATCTCATGCAGGAACTCGCGAGGCTGGAGATCGGGATGCCGGCTCTGGACCGTTTCCACCAGCACGGCTGCGAGCGACCCGGCGTTCTCCCGGATCCAATCCAGGGATCGCTGTGATCCGTACTCAAGCACGGTGACTTCAGCGACCAGATTCGGCGCGACACCCGGGGCGAGCGGAAGGGTTCTGGGTTCTCCATCCTTCCACGTGCCCTTCACGAGGACCTCATCGAAGGTTCCATGGTAGGCACCAGAGAACAGGACCACGCGCGTTCGCCCCGTGACTGTTCGGCAGATCCGGAGTGCTGCCATCACCGCTTCGGAGCCCGTGTTACAGAATGTAACGCGTTCCATCCCTGTCATCTCACAAATCAAATCTGCAACCTCTCCTGCCAGCGGCGACTGAGGACCGATTTCCACCCCGAGGTCGAGCTGGCGTTTGATGGCTTCGGTCAGGAAAGGCGGGGAATGACCCAGCAAGGCAACACCAAACCCCATCGTTACATCCACCCAGCGGTTCCCATCCAGATCCCATAGGTAAGCCCCGGCGGATCGTTGGGTCACGATGGGGTAAACCATCTCCTTCCAGTTCAGCTTGAATCCTGCAACTGCACGCGGGTCAGCCAGACGACTCCGATACTTTTGTGCGTAAGCCTTGGACGCCGGTGTTTGCGAAGTGTAGCGACCGATCACCCAGTCGAGATGCGCTTGCTGCAGATCCGT
>VHDG01000134.1 GCA_016871475.1 Verrucomicrobiota bacterium | reverse complement strand
CACACCGCGTTCCTCGAAACCCTGGTTGATCTTGGCGAGCTTGGGGGTGAGATCCAGGAAGGGGTCGTCCTTCAGCGCCCCATCCTTCTCCATGACCCGGATCGGTCCGGTCTGGTCTGCCACCAACATCGTTCCCTGCTTCGCGTTGAGAGTGACGGCGACACTTGGGGAGACGAACCCTTCGGCCATCAGGCGCAGCTTAAGCTTCGGTGGCTGAGCCGCAGAGACGGCGAAGTTTGCGACAGCGATCATGACCGCCCAGGTAATCGGCCAAGCAGATTGAGTCATAGCGGCAGGGAACTTACTGATCTGGCGGTGCTGAATCAATCGTTACTCCGAATGAGTTTGCTCCACGGCTTTGCGACCGAACATACTCCCCGCCGATGTTGGAACATTCCAGTCCTGAGGTATCCGCTGCGGCTCAGAATAAGCGTCGACAAACGTTCCGTTTGCTCTCACTCCTCATGGCGGTCGGCGTGGCGTTGCTCGTCGCCGGGCTGATCGAGAGTTTCCTGCGGTGGGATGAGAGCCGCATCCGCAAGAGTGACGCGATGGATGCCACTCTTTTCCGCCGCGATCCGGAGTTGGGATGGGTGCTGAGCCCGGGCGCATCCGGCAACCATCGCCACCATGATTTCTCCGCGAGCTATACCATCGGCCCATTGGGCTTTCGCCATGATCCTGCGATCGGACAACCCCCCAAGCAGCCTTTTACAGCGGTCCTGGGGGACAGTTTCACGTTTGGACTTGGCGTGGCTGACAATGAAACTTTTGTTCATCACTTAAACAATGCGTTTGACCAGAAGCATCAGTTTCTGAATTGCGGGGTGCCAGGGTATAGCACGGACCAGGAGCTTCTCATCGCCGAGCGGGAGGTCATCGCTCTGAAACCGGAGCGGATCCTTCTCATGGTCTGTTTAGCGAACGATCTCATTGATAATCTCAGGCCTGTGCCGATGCAGGTGAATCAAGCGAAGCCTTGGTTCGAGCTTTCATCCGATGTCCTGGTCTTAAAGGGCGTTCCAATCGAGAGTGGGTTTGCGACCTCAGCATTACCGGGGGACTTGATGGTGAACGTGTTTGGGAGCGACTATGTGACCGGGTCTATGCGGAACCGGTTGGACTGGAGGTTCATCCTTTTTCGGAAGTTTGCGAGCGTCGTGTGGCCACACCCGGATCTCCGGCCTGGCTTGGCTGCCGCGACCCTGAACAGCCAGACCCTTTTCTGGGCTTTGGTAGAAAGGTTGCGGGAAAAAGCGACGCGTATCGGTTCCCGTTTGGAGATTTGTCTTTTGCCCGGCAAGACCATGGTGAAAGCCCCCCATTCACCTCAGGGCAGCTACCAGGTTCACTTAAGAGACGCCTTGCTGGCCGAGGCAAAGAAGAGAGGCATCAGAGCGCACCACCCATCAATGAATAACCATAAAGCCGCACCGACCCCATCGGAGAGCTCTCTGTTTTTTCCAAACGACGGGCATTTCACGCCGGAAGGGCATCGCGTGGTGGCGGATGAGCTGAGGTTAAAGTTGTAAAGTTTTATTACACTTTACAGGGCGCGCTTGACGTCTGTTTTTCAGATCTATCACAAATTTCTCATAATAAGATACTTGTGTATCGGCTTTAGTCTGGCATGGCAGTAGCTATTCGTAGCTGTCTTATGAAACATCTTAAATCATTAGTTTTCGCATCCGCCATGGCCTTCTTGGCCACGGTGAGCACAGCGAGCGCATATAACATCACCATTTACGACCTTCAGGGCACGAATGGTAGTGGCCAGGGCAACGAAGACGGCGAGACCGAACCTGGCACATTGCCTGGGCAGGAGTGGGACTTCGAGGCCTTTGATATGAGGGGCACCACGTTGACCCTCTACTCGGGGTTCAACATCCTGAGTGGCCAGAGTCCTTATCGCATGGGTGATATTTTCATCGATGTGGACGGCGACGCTATCTGGGCACCTGGAACTGACCCCAGCGCCAACGGCGGCATCACCTCCAACGCGTTGTTCAAGTTCGACTATGTCGTTCACTTCAAGACCCGCGTTGGTGATCACGGCATCCAGGGTGACTACGAGATTCTCAAGATTGGCGACAGCACGAATCTCCGACGCACGAAGTTCAAGAGCCAGTCTAACCCGTTCGTTTTTGATAGCGGTGAGATTGCAACTGTGGGAACCGGCTCTGTCTCTGTGTCTAGTGATGCCAGCTCCACCATCACTCTGCATGACGGCACTCAGGTCACTGGTGGCAGTAATGCTAAACCTCACTTCATCATGTCGATCGACCTCGGTGCCATCTCCGGCATTGCTAACCACGGCACCTTGTTCCATCTCACACAGGAATGCGGTAACGACCTGATCGTCGGCCGTGTCTCTGACACTGGTTCCGCGTTGGCGTTACTGGGCGCTGCTATGACTGGCGTGTCCATGTTCGTCCGCCGTTCCCGCAAGAGCTAAGCTCTAGCCTTAACGAAATTCATAAACCCCCTGCGCGAAGGTGCAGGGGGTTTTTTGTTTACCTCCACCTACGCCGGTTCCAGATCAGTCATCCTCGTGCTTTCTGCTCCAAGGCCTTTCAGTGGTAACCTTGGTGGCAGGAGATCCAATCTCCCGATGCATGCAGAAAAAGACGTCTCTCCCCATCTTCCTGTCCCAAATGTTCCTGTCGAATCGGGTCGGGGCGGTCCGGCACGATGTGCGTCAGCCAGGAAAGAAGTCACAGATGAATGGGAAGCCGAATGCAGCCGCCGCTCAAACGGAACCTTTGTCCATTACTCCAAGGGGTGTAGGACAGCCCCTCCCGATGTGGCGGAGGAACAAACGGGCCCACATGGACACCGGACGGATGGATTCTGTTCCCAAGGCGCGTGTCTGGGTCACATCTGCCTTGGGATTCCTCCCTGGGGCGGCCTGACGTGATCGCTCCAGCCGTGACTAGAAACCCGAGGTGACGGAAGGCGGAGCAGCCGGCATTAGCGTAGCGAGCCACGATCGGAGTCAGTTGCGACTTCTCACCCCTGTCGTGATGGATTCGGATGAGGAGAGGGCTAACCGGAGGGGTGTGCGCGATACCGGGGAGAACTTCGATCGTTTCCTGCTTCGATGGGAGGGAACGCTATTGGATGGTGGGTTGGCTGGGACTCGAACCCAGGACCAACGGCTTAAAAGGCCGCTGCTCTACCGACTGAGCTACCAACCCATCCCTAAACGGAGGGCAACGACTGTAATGAGTTCTGGCTCTAAACAGCAAGGGCGAATTTTCTTATTGCGGTCCAAAGAACTTCGGCTAGCGTCCAGGGCTAGTTTCGAAACCAAACAGAAAAAGGCCCCAAGTGAATAGCGAATACAGCAAGCAAGCCCTGACGAAGGTTGGAAATCCAAATGTTCTCATCAATTTGGTTTCTCGACGCGTCCGTCAGCTCACTTCTGGTGGTGGTGCGCTGAGCCGTCCTCTTCTGGCGGACACTCAAAACCTGGGCGCAGGGGATATCGCTCTCCTGGAGCTGATTGAGGACAAGATGGCATACGACCTGCCTTCTTTGGCCAAGCCTTCCGACACCTCGGTCACGCGAAAGCGAAAGCGGGCAGCGGCGGCTCGGTAATTATGGAGCTCCGAGGCGACCTCTTCAGGCAGGAGCTTGATGAGCAGAGCGCCTTCCCACCATGAAATCCTCGGATAAGGGCGACATTGTCTCCAATCCGAAAGCTCGGCGGGACTATCATATTGTGGAGACCTTCGAAGCGGGCATCGTCCTTCGCGGGACCGAGGTCAAAACGCTTCGTGAAGGCAAGGCTCAGATCAGTGAAGCGTTTGCCAAGGTGGATTCAAAGGGTGAGGTATTCCTGCACAACGCTCACATCGACGAATACAACTTCGGAAACCGGACCAATCATCTTCCTAAAGCGGTGCGCAAGCTGTTGCTCCACCGCAGCGAGATCCGCAAACTCGCCGCTCTCTCCGCTCAAAAGGGACATGCCCTCATCCCCCTGTCCATGCACTGGAAGAATGGGAAGGTAAAAGTGTTGCTTGCCGTTGGAACCGGGAAGGCTGAGTACGACAAACGCGATGACATTCGGAAGCGTGAGGCTGATCGCGAGGTTCGACGCATCAGCAAGATGCGTCATTCCTGAGGTTCTTTGCGCCCCGTCAGGCGGTGGTTGCCTGACCTCGATGATGGCAGGCCTCCATGAGAATGGCACTGCACTGTTCGGCTCAAGACATCCCCCCGAGTGGTTCTCCCCATCTGCCAGCTGGTTGCTTGTCTGTGATTTCAGGACGGAATCTGGTTTGACCTCGGGACAAGCATCGCTATGGTACAGAAGTGTTTCTCGATCAAATTCTTGATCTCATGCGGTCATCACTCAAAACCGGATTGCATGGCGGGGTTCTTTCTACCTCGGTATTGCTCATCAGCGTCTTGATGCTGTCAGGTCTGACTTCGAGCCAGGCTGGCAGCTCCTCCGATCCGCGTGCCCACTGGGCCTTCCTGCCCGTGAGCAAGCCGCAGGTTCCTGCGGCTACTCGGGCTGGCCACAACGAGATCGATCGTTTCCTGAACGAAAAACTCGCGGCGAAGGGGCTCGCATTTTCTCGTCCGGCATCCAAAGCCCAATGGCTCCGGCGAGTGACCACCGATCTGACAGGTCTGCCACCGACACGGGAAGAGGTTCTTGCCTTCGAGTCGGATCAGACCGTGGATGCAAAAGCCAAGGTCATTGATCGGCTGCTGAGCTCTCCTCGTTACGGGGAGCGATGGGGTCGGTTTTGGCTGGACCTTGCAAGATACGCGGATACCCACGGCGGTAGCGCCATAGGCTTCACCCGTTTCCCTTTTTCCTACACCTATCGAGACTACGTCATCCGGGCTTTTAACAGCCACCTGCCCTACGACAGATTTATTCATGAACAGATCGCGGCTGATCAGCTTGGGCGTCCTGAAGATGATCCAACAATGGCTGCGCTGGGGTTCCTGACGGTGGGGATGCAGTATCGAAATCGGCACGACGTGATTGATGATCAGATCGATGTGATCACACGGGGTCTGTTGGGGCTGACTGCCGCTTGTGCTCGATGCCATGACCACAAGTACGACCCGATACCGACAGCGGATTACTACTCCCTGTACGCTTCCTTGGCGCCGAGCAAGGCGCCTGACACGCTGCCAGTGATCGGCAGGGCTGCAGATGCAACGAAACAGTCGGATTACGAACGAGAGCTGATTCGACGACAGCAAAACCATGCCGCTATCGCAGCGGAGCAGGGAGAAGTCATGCGAGGCCGGCTTCGGATGCAGACGGGACTTTACCTCAAGGAAATAGCCAAGGGGGCACCCGAACAGGACACGTCCACCGCCTTTCTCTCCTATCGAACCGATGACATTCGTCCGGACGTGCTGAACCATTGGCGGCGCTATTTGCAGGAGACCTCGGAGACCGACCCTGTGCTGGGACCATGGATCAAGCTCTCGAAACTGGCTGCCGAGGATTTCCAGGTAGCCTGCTCAAATCTCCTTCGGACTTTGGACGGCGATAACGGTGATCCCTCCAAGCGAAAAGGATTACATTTGCTTGCGACCGAACCGCCTCCCTGGAATCCGACGGTGCTGGCGGCGCTCATGACGCGGGGCCCACGTTCGATGCTGGAGGTAGCCGATGCATACGGGCAGGTTTTTTCAGAGGCTCACCAATCGTGGCTCAAGAGCCTTCTCGGCGCATCGCTGGAAGCAGCCCCGGGAGGGGAGATCATTCCTGATGAGGATGGGCGTCACCTTGATATCAACAGCTCTGTGGCACGCCAGATCCGACGTCACCTTTACGGCGCTGGAACTCCGACAGCGGTTCCTGACCGGGAGGCCGTTCATCTGCTGAATCGTCCCGTGCATGACAACCTGGCCGGGCGTCGAGGAGCAGTGCACGAGTTGCATCTGACGGCAACCGGATCTCCGCCGCGCGCCATGGCCCTGCGCGAGGATGCACGTCCGCAATCGTTTCACGTTTTCCGGCGGGGCAATCCGATAGACCGCGGCTCGGTCGTGGAGCCGGGGTTTCTTAGAGCCGTTGCGGGTTCCAACAAGATCGTCTTTCCGGAGGGGCAGCGTCGTCTTGCGCTGGCCAAAAGTCTCACTGCTCCAGAAAACCCACTCACCCGAAGAGTCATTGTTAACTGGGTGTGGCAGCATCACTTCGGGCAGGGTCTCGTCACCCCGCCGGATGATTGGGGCACTCGGGGGAATCGCCCATCGCATCCGGAGCTATTGGACTACCTCGCATCCATGTTTGCGGAGGAGGGGTGGTCGATTCAGAAACTGCAGCGCAGGATTCTTTTGTCCGCTGCCTACGCGCAGGAGGGCTCAGAGAACCACCGGGCCCGGGAGGTGGATCCGGAGAATCGTCTGATCTGGCGGATGCCGATGAAGCGGTTGGACATGGAGGCAATGCTGGACTCCCTGCTCGCTGTCTCCGGTGAGCTGGATCTGACCCAGGGTGGGAGGCCCTTTGACAGGGACGCAAAGCCTTTGACACTTCGACGCAGCGTCTATGCGTTTGTGAATCGGGACATTGTGCCCAATCTGTCGAGTGCATTTGATGCCGCGAATCCGAACGCTTGCACGGCACGGCGGCCTGAAACGGTGGTTCCACAGCAGGCTTTGTTCTCGTTAAACTCGGACTTCATCCAAGACCGCTCACGAACGCTCGGCAAGCTCGCGGAACAGGCTGCCGGAGGGGAGACAGCCAGGGGTATAAAGCACTTGTACAGCCGGATCCTGGCTCGGGAACCCGACCTGACTGAGCTCAATCGCATGTTGGCTTTTCTCGAACAGGGAGAGGCGGGCAAGTCGTCTGGATTACCTTGGAACGCAGCTGCCCACGCCCTGCTGGCGGCCAACGAATTCAACTTCATCGATTGATCAAATGGATGCTTCTCATGCCATCTCCCGGCGAGGATTTCTCAGGAATGCCGGGCTCGGTTTTGGTGGCCTCGCGTTGGCCGACCTTCTATCTCATCAAGCGAGGGCGACGCCTGCCGGATCGGGCTTGCACCATGCAGCGCGTGCCAGGAGCGTGATTCACGTTTTTCTGAATGGAGGCATGTCGCAGGTTGATACCTTCGATCCGAAGCCAGAGTTGACCAAGCGAGGCGGGCAGATGCTTCCGTTCGACAATCTCAAGACCGAACGAAAGACGGGCGTAGCCTTACCCTCGCCCTTCGTGTTCCGGAACCACGGACAGAGCGGAATCCCCATCAGCGATCTTTTTCCATGCCTGTCGCAGTGTGCCGACGAGTTGGCGGTCGTTCGATCGATGCACGTGGAGCTGCCGAGCCATGAGATGTCTCTCATGTTGATGAACACGGGGGATCAGAGACTGGTGAGGCCGAGCTTGGGATCCTGGCTCACATGGGGGATGGGCAGTGAGAATCAAAATTTACCTGGGTTTGTGGCTTTGTGCCCTGGAGGAATGCCTGTAGGCGGGGCAGCGAACTGGAGGTCTGCTTTCCTGCCCGGTGCGTACCAAGGCACGCACGTGGATTCCTCCCAGGCAGACCCACGCAAACTCATAGATCACCTGCGCAACGAGCGCATCTCGCCTGTGGAGCAACAGCGGAAGTTCGATTTGCTTCAGGCCATGAACGCGGACCACATGGCGGGCCGTCCAGGCGAAGCTGCATTGGAGTCTCGTATCCGATCATTCGAGCTGGCTTACCGAATGCAGATGGAGGCATCGGATGCTTTCGACGTCGATCAGGAGCCGGAACACATCCGGAATGCTTACGGACCTGGCCCTCAGAATCGTCAGCTTTTGATGGCTCGGCGGCTTGTGGAGAGAGGGGTTCGGTTTGTGCAAACCTGGCACGGAAACCTTCAGCCTTGGGACAGCCATTCCAACATCAAGGACGAACACCGCAAGGTGGCCAACGAATGCGACCAGGGGTTGGGTGCTCTGATCATGGATCTGAAGCAACGGGGCATGCTGGATTCGACGCTGGTTCTTTGCAGCGGGGAATTCGGCAGGACACCGTCCGTGGAATTGGGCCAGAACGGGTCGGGGGCCGCTGCGGGACGTGACCATAACCACTGGGGATTTTCCCTCTGGCTCGCTGGCGGGGGCATCAAGGGAGGAACCGTCTATGGGGCCACTGACGAGTTTGGATTCAAGGCGGTTGAGAATCCGGTTTCGGCCCACGATCTACATGCCACCCTGCTTCACCTGTTGGGCTTTGATCACGAACAGTTGACCTTCCGGTATGCCGGCAGGGATTTTCGGTTAACGGATGTCTATGGGCGGATTGTGAGAGAGATCATTGGTTGATTCCTTTCTTGAGTTGGGGGTGAAGGTCTCCGTCATACTACTTCCATGACAGAGAACGTCGCGCGAGCGGCTGTTGAGTTCTATTTGGGCATCGAGTGTGGAGGAACGCGCACAACGGCCATCATGGCCCGTTCCGATTCCAACGAACGGCTTCATTGGG
>VHDG01000133.1 GCA_016871475.1 Verrucomicrobiota bacterium | reverse complement strand
AGATCACGGGCAAATGGGAGGCTGCGATGCGCATGCGAAAACAGAATAGGAGACGAAGGCTGGAAGGGAAGGATTCAGTGAGGAGTTCTCAGGTTGGGGGCCTGCCCTCATTCCTCGTGCGATTTGCCTTCGCCCTTGAAAAAACCTCGACTCCGACCGCAGCGAATTGTTCCATCCGCGAAAATGTTCGCGAGACTTTCATCGTTGTATTTCTTGATCTTGGCTCTCCTCGTGTTAACGGGCCCTTCTTTGACCGCCGAGGAGGCGAATCAGCATCTGCTGACGGCGTTGTCGACCACCACGATAAGCGGTTTCGTCGATACGAGTGCCCAATGGAACATGGGTGCGGTGAACCCTCCAGATCAGGTTCCTGAACCGTCCGCGGCCGTGCTCGCCGGCATCATGGGCGTCTGGATATACCGAGGCCTCCGTCGATCCAGGTGAGGGTCAGGCGCGAGCTCTGACTCCGAGCGGCCACAGGGACCGCCTCTCAACGAATGCCCTCTATTGGGCGAAGGTTGCCACCACTTCAATTTCGACTTTGGCTCCTCGGGGGAGACCGGCCACCTGGACCGTGCTGCGCGCAGGGAAGTCGGAGGTGAAATATCGGGCATAGACCTCGTTCATGGCCGCGAACTCAGACAGGCTGGTCATGAACACCGTGCTTTTTACGACGTGTTCAAAGCCTAGCTGTTGGTCCTTGAGGATGATCCGGATGTTTTCCAGAACGCGCTCTGTCTGGCCCTTGATATCCTCGGGGAACGGCGCCTGCGGATGTTCCGGGTCGATTGGGATCTGACCGGCGCAGAAAAGGAGGTCGCCGGTTCGGATGGCGTGATTGTACGGGCCCAGGGCGGGGGCTGCTTTGGGCGGTTTGATGACTTTCTTGGTCATGGTTTGACCTCCTCGTACCAGGCCATCTGGATGTTCTCGAGAATCTTCTCGTTGGAAGCCTCTGGTTTGTCCCCAAAACCTTCCAGCTCACAGACCATTTTGTGCAGCTTCGGAAAACTGAGCTTGAGCGGATCCTGATCGGGAAACTTGTCGATCAGTGCCCAGGCGATCTCTTCGTGATCCTTCCAAGTCAATTTCATGGCTCGATTAGGGCAGAACCCTTTTTCGGGGCAACCCAGAAATTGTTTTCAGCGCTCGAGAAACTCCACGCAAACCGGACTGCCCACCTTCACCGGGCTGCCGGTGGGCGAGAGCAGGCCCGATTTTGGGTTCAGCGAGAACACGGAGACGGTGTCACTACCCTGGCTGCCCGCCAGCAACCAGCGGCCGTCAGGGTCGATCCCAAAGCCACGCGGGGTCCGGCCTTCGGTGGATTGGTGTTGGATCAAGGTGAGTGAGCCGTGACGGCGATCCACCTGGAAGACTGCGATCGTGTCGTGTCCCCGGTTGGAGGCATAAAGATAGCGTCCGTTTGGGTGCAGGAAAACCTCAGCCGTATGAGAGCTGCCCGTCCAGCCCGCAGGCAGGGTGGAGACCGAGACCCCGGCGACCAGTTGGCCTCGTTGCGAGTCCCATCCGAGCACGGTGACGGTGGAATCGAGTTCGTTCAGAGAGAAGCCGAAGGGTCGTGTTGGGTGAAACGCAAAGTGCCTCGGGCCGCAGCCCGGTGTGAGCCGTGCCAGCGGGGCATCGTGCTGGACAAGTCGACTCGATCGGGGGTCGAAACGATGAATCAGGACCCTGTCCAAACCCAGGTCGGGGACTGCCGCCCATTTTTGTTGGGGATCCAGGTAGATTCCATGAGCGTGCGGCGCTTCCTGTCGGCTCTTATTGGGGCCGCTTCCCTGGTGCTGAATGAAGGACGCGGGTGCCTTCAGGCTGCCGTCCTGGGCAACCGGGAATGAGGAGACGCTTCCACCGGAGTAGTTGGCCACCAGGACTGTCCCGCCGCGCTTGTCGATGACAAGATGGCATGGGGCACCACCCCCGGTGGGCTGTTGGTTCAGGAGACTGAGCTTTCCGGTGGAGGGATTGATGGCGAAGGAGCTGACGGCACCCTGTTTTTTGCCCTGGAAGTCGCCGATTTCGTTCACGGCATAGAGAAATCGGCGGGTGGGGTGGATGGCCAGGAAGGAAGGGTGGGTGGACTCCGCCGCCAGTTCGGGGCTGGAGAGCGCGCCGGTCCTGGGATCAAAGCGGCTGACATAGATTCCCTGGCTGTTTTTACCCGTGTAGGTGCCGAAATAGACCCACCGGTCTTGAGCTTGGGAGAGGGGAGTGCCCAGAAAAAGGACGCATCCCAAGATGCAATACGAACGTAAGAGAGATGAACGGAAGTCGTAAGAATGTTGTGATGCCATGGCCGGAGCAGACAATAGAAGCCCAGTGGTGGGCAAGATCGAAGCAGCGCGGGTGCGATGCTTCTCTGCGTGACATCCCTGATGGGGCACTGTCCAACAATTGAACTCGTTGTCAGCGCAGAGCTCTGAGCCGCAAAGCTGTAGAATTAAAACCAAATAGCCGATGAAAGTAGGCGAGGGAATGCAAGAGGAAAGTAGTATGGCAGCGCGAACAATGCCCCAAAAACCGGGATCGAAGACTAAGGGAAGACTAAAGCCAGTGGCTGCGAAGCCCCGCGTGTCTCCCAACCGCTCCGGTCGAAAAACTTCCACCAACCTCAAACCCGGGCTCGTGGTGGTTCCGGAGGTCCAGCGTGATCCGGATGCCAAGCTGTTCACGCCTGAAGCCGCGCCGGTGAAGACCCGCAGCGGCTATGACGCGGACACCGCTTTCAAGCTCTATTTGCGAGAGATCGGTCAGGTGAAGCTTCTGACCCCGCAGGAGGAGATCGATCTGGCCGCGAGGATCAAGAAGGGGGACAAGAAGGCCCGTGAGCTGATGATCAAGGCCAACCTGCGTCTCGTGGTCAAGATCGCCCATGACTATGAGGGATTCGGCCTTCCTTTGCTCGATCTGATCAGCGAGGGGAACATCGGACTGATGAAAGCGGTGGAGCGGTTCGACCCGGCGAAGGGCGGCAAGCTCTCCACTTACGGAGCATGGTGGATCAAGCAAAGCATCAAGCGTGGTCTGGCCAACCAGTCCAAGACGATCCGTCTGCCCGTGCATCTGGTGGACAAGATCTCCAAGATGCGTCGAATTTCGATGAAGTTGCAGGAGGTTTTTGGACGCGAGCCAACGGATGAGGAGCTGGCGGAGGAGATGGGTATCTGCTCCTCCCGGGTTGCCATGATGCGCACCGCGGCCATCCGTCCGGCGTCCCTGGATGCTCCGATCGGAGACGATGAGTCCAACACCTACGCCGAGGTGGTTCAGGACGAAAACGCTGACACGCCTTACGAGGAGCTCGAGGACAAGACTGTTACGGGGATGCTGGTTCAGATGGTGGAGAAGCTTGATGTGCGGGAGTCCACCATTCTGCGATACCGTTTTGGTCTCGATGGAGGTCCTGAGCGGACGTTGGAGGATGTGGGCGAGAGGTTTGGGGTCACACGTGAGCGGATCCGTCAGATTCAGAATCTGGCCCTGAACAAACTTCGCCGGATGATCGAGAAGCTTGAAGCCGTGAAGAAGTAGCCGCAGACTGCGGCCTATGACTCAAGCGACTGTCACCGCTTCCGAACTCGAACAGGCCATACGAAACATTCCCGACTTCCCCAAGCCGGGAGTGCAATTCAAAGACATCACGCCTTTGCTTTCGGATCCACGGCTTCTATCAGGAGCTGTGGATCTTATGGTTTCTGCCTTCAAGCCCGGCGATGTGGATGTCGTTGTGGGGATTGATGCCCGTGGGTTCATCTTCGCCGGCGCTGCGGCGATCAAACTTCAGGCCGGTTTCGTGCCGGTCCGAAAAAAGGGAAAGCTCCCATTCAAAACCCATGAGCAGAGCTACTCCCTCGAGTACGGTTCCAACACCATCGCTATTCACCAGGACGCCATTCGCGAGGGGAGCCGCATTCTTCTGGTGGATGATCTCCTTGCCACCGGAGGAACTGCCGAAGCCGCCGTTCAGCTGCTCGAGCGGATCGGGGGCAGGATTCTTCAGGCAAGCTTTCTGATCGAACTGTCATTTCTACGGGGCAGAGATCGGCTCGCCAGGTTTCCCATCCGCTCGCAGATCACCTACTGATAATTCCACCCACCGAGTTCGCACGGAGTTCTCAGCTGAACAAAGGTAGGTGCTTTTCGCATGAGCTGGCTTGAGTCCATCGACATCGCTCTGTTCAGGGGAGTGAACCAGGGTACAAGCAACCCCGTTTTCGATGTCATCATGCCGTGGCTGGCCGGGAATGGTGAGTTTCTCCCGGGCGTCATCATCCTAGCCGTCTACCTGCTCTGGAGGGGAGGTCTCAAGGGGCGGATCTTTGCCTTCCTCACTGTGCTCACTCTGGCCCTCGTGGACAGCGGAGTGATCAATATGTTGAAGGACGGATTCGAGCGGCCCCGGCCGTTCAGCACTCTGGACTCCGTCAACCTCCTCGTTGGAATGGGAGGCAGCGGAAGTTTTCCTTCTTCCCACGCATCGAACTGGTTCGCAGGCACCGTTCTCTGCTACGCGTTCTATCCCACAGCTGCCAGATGGGTGCTCGCCATCGGATGCCTTGTCGCCTTCTCGAGAGTGTATGTGGGTGTTCACTATCCATCCGATGTCCTGGCAGGGGCGATTCTCGGAGCAGGAGGAGCGATCGGTGTCTTGTGGGGAATCAGCCGGCTCTGGTCCGGGATGACACTGCGATGGGTGCCTGAGATTCATGAGCGTCTGCCCTCCTTGTTGCCCGTGGCCGAGGGGACTGATCGTCAGCTCCGCGGAACCCCGGGATTGAAGCCGTTGTCCGACCAGGCCTGGGTTCGTGTGGCCTATGGCATGATCGCGGTGTTGTTGTTCCTGAGGTTGGGCTACCTGGCGTTGGGAAAAATTGAGCTGAGTGAAGACGAGGCCTATCAGTGGCTTTGGTCCAAGCATCCTGCCCTCTCTTATTTTTCAAAACCGCCCATGATTGCCTGGCTTCACAGTCTTGGGACCGGGATCTGGGGCGACACCATGTTTGGGTCGCGGTTTGCCTCACCCGTCATGGCAGCGCTGTTGTCCGTGGTCGTGGCCCGGTTCATGGCACGCGAAGTCTCCGGGAAAGCTGCGTTTTGGTTGGTTGCTCTGGTGAATGTCGTGCCGTTGCTGGTCGTGGGATCGATCCTCATCACCGTGGATCCCGCCATGGTCCTCTTCTGGATGCTCGCCATGGTGATGGGCTGGCGGGCTCTGCAGCCTGATGGAACCACCGCTCAATGGTGCTGGACCGGCTTGCTTATCGGATGCTCCTCCCTGGCCAAATACGCAGGGCTCTATCAGCTCGTCAGCTGGGTCCTGGTCTTCCTTGCGCTGCCTGAGGCACGAAAACACCTCCGACGACCAGGACCTTGGATCGGGTTGGGGATTGCGCTGTCATGTCTGATTCCGGTCATTCTCTGGAACGCTGCAAACCAATGGATCACGGTTGAGCATGTGAGGTTCAACGCCAGCAGAGGCGGGACACCTTGGTCCCCCACATCACGATTTCTGATCGATTTCCTGGTCTCCGAGATTGGCTTGCTCAACCCGGTCCTGTTTGCTGCGATGGCCATCGCAGTGTTTCGGTTTCGCCGCATCACCAGCCATCCAGCCTTGGCGCGGTTCCTGTTTTGGATGGGGGCGCCTGTGTTTTTCGGATACCTCGCCTTCACTGCCTACAAGCGGGTGCTTCCAAACTGGATCGCGCCCAGCGTGGTGCCTCTGCTGTGTCTTTCCGTCCTTTACTGGCATGAGCAGCACCTCCGAAAATCGCTCTGGCCCAGGAGACTCCTGCTTGGAGCCATTGGCCTGGGATTGCCGCTGGTGATCCTGCTGCATGACACGCGTTTGATCACAAAAATCTCGGGGCGCTCGCTGCCGACGAAGCTGGATCCAATGCGCAGGGTCACGGGGTGGCAAGAAACGGCCGAGATGGTTGATGCCGCACGCAGAAAACTCGCGCTGGACGGCAAGGATGTCTTCCTCATCGGGAACCACTACGGGATCACCAGCCAGCTTGCCTGGCACATTCCTGAAGCCCGGCTTGATCCCAAACACCGACCGCTGGTCTATTTTCGAAGCGCCAGGTCACCGGAAAACCAGTTCTTCTTCTGGAAAAGCTACGTGTCGAGCCGCCGCGGTCAGAATGCGGTTTTCGTGATGGAGGTCGATCTGCCCCGAAACCTCACACCTTCAGGTCAGCCACAGGACCTTGAGGTGGCTGCACAACTCCCCCCGTCAAGCCTGGTCTCGGAGTTTGGATCTGTCACCAGCCTCGGCGTGTTTCCAGTCGTCTGCAAGGGGCGTGTCCTTCGTTATCTTCAGTTGTTCGAGTGTCGAGATCTCAAGCCGCTGGGCTAAAAGTCTCATGAGCATCGCCATCACCCGCTCTCATTTTCCCGTCTCCGATTACGATCTGGCATCCACCCTGAACTCAGGTCAGGCATTTCGATGGTTACGCTCTGACGATGGGTGGGAGGGAATGATTGGCCAACGCTGGGTCCGCTTGATCCAAGGGCCCAAGGGGATACAGGCGGAGGCGGTTGCGCCGGTGGAGGATTGGACCTGGCTCCGTCATTACCTCCAGGCGGACGTCTGCATCGCAGACATCATCGCCACTTTCCCCGACGACAATCCGATGCGCGCCAGTGTGCAAGCTTGTCGTGGGATGCGGCTGCTGCGTCAGGACCCTTGGGAATGTCTGGCATCATTCATCCTCTCATCGACGAAGCAGATTGTTCAGATACGGCAGATCTGCGCCCTTCTCTCCGAGCGTTTCGGGACTGTGGGCTGCGCGCCTCCGGGACGTGATTGGGCCCGAACTTTCCCGTCAGCTGATCGCATTGCGAGCTGTCATGAGAGTGATCTTCGTGAATGCAAGATGGGCTTTCGGGCCCCGCATCTGCTGGGTGCGGCCAAGGCCGTGGCAGCCGGTAAACTGGACCTCGCAGGGCTTGGCGAGCTGCCAATCGAGGAGGCTCGGGCTCAGCTTTGCAGCTTGCGTGGAGTGGGACCGAAGATCGCCGATTGTGTGCTTCTGTACGCCTATGGCTTTCCAACCGCCTTCCCGATCGATGTATGGATTGCGAAGGCGTTGAAGCAACTGTATTTCCCGAAGCGCAAGCCGGATCCGAGGAAGATCCGATCGTTTGCCGATTCACATTTCGGTCCGCACTCGGGATATGCACAGCAATACCTGTTTCACTATATGCGGACCCGCGTGGGGAACAGAGACCGTCAGAAAAGGGATGCGGCTCGAAAGGCGCCATGAAAATCGATGCAATATTGTCTCCTGCCGAGTTTGGGATGCTGGCCGACCGTGACCTTCGAGCCACGACGTGTGTTGTGTTTGATATTCTGCGAGCGACGACGTGCATGGCCGCGGCGATTCACAACGGCGCACAGGGAATTCTGCCGGTGCTGGAGATTGAGGATGCGATGAGGGCGAAGCGGGAGCATCCTGACGCGTTGCTGGCTGGAGAACGTGGTGGGCTGAGAATCAGAGCGGCCCAGACAGGGCGGGGGGATTTTGATCTGGGCAATTCGCCGCGCGAGTTCACGAGAGAGCGGGTGATGGGACGAAAGATCATCACGACAACCACGAATGGGACGCGGGCATTGGAGTCCTGCAAGGGGAGTTCGGGCGTGTTCGCCGGGGCCTACGTGAACCTGGGAGCCACCTTACAGGCGGTCCTTGAAGTGCAGCCTGAGCAACTGTTGGTTGTATGCAGCGGCACAGGCGAGTTGCTGGCTTTGGAGGACGTGATCGTCGCTGGACGATTTCTGCTGGAGTTCGAACGTCTGAGAGGCGGGCAAGCCAACTTGTCTGACTCCGCACGCGCGCTGATGGGATGCGCCTCATCCATCGGGGTGGATCTGAAGCAGGCGTTCTCAGGATCGTCCAACGGAGCTCGGTTGCTCGGAATGACGGATCTGGGCGGGGACGTCTCCTACGCGGCGAGCCGGGACATTCATCCCGTTGCTGTGCGGAGAAACGCGCACGGGTGGTTGGTGCAGCAGACATAGCCCGTGACTGCTGAGCAGTGAAAAATCAAAAACCGCCTGAGCCGGTGTGGCTCAGACGGTTTGTTGAAATTGGTTGCGGGGTTGGGATTTGAACCCAAGACCTTCAGGTTATGAGCCTGACGAGCTACCAGGCTGCTCCACCCCGCGATCCGGTACTTCTAGAGCGCGCGCAATTTATTGGGTGCACACCTGCCTAGCAAGCCCTTTGTCGTTTTTATTTTCCCCATGCCATCACGTGGGCGATCAGCTCATCTCGGCACGCACCCGTTCCAGCAAACGTTGTGTGGCTGCCACACCTTCCGCCTCACTCAGCTTGTTGCCTTCATACTCAATGCCGATGAACCCCCGATAGCCGGCGTCCAGCACGATCTTAAGCATTCGACGGTAATCAGTTCGGACTTCGTTGCCGGTGGCATCAAACTCGTTCGACTTC
>VHDG01000132.1 GCA_016871475.1 Verrucomicrobiota bacterium | reverse complement strand
ATCGGAGTGACGAACGTGGTGATCAGGCGCTGGCGTATCTCATCTGTCGCCGCCTTGTTTTTTGATCTGGCGTCAGCGAAGGCGTGGAGCGTCACCACTGTCGCGCGATGGGCGAGCATCTCTCGGAGGGCGTCCACGGAAGCCACACCCCGCGCAATGCTGGATTCGAGAAGTCCACAAAACTCATCCTCGCGCCCCAAAAGCCTCTGAAATGAGATCATAAGTGGTTGGTCAGCTGTGGTGTCAGGATCAAGGGTTGTTCAGGGTCCGCACTTAGGAATTCTTCAGCACGATGTGGGTGACAATGTTGCCCGCATCGCGGCATCGATCGATCACCTTCTCCAGCAGCTCATAGAGGTCTTTGAGGGCGAGAACACGAGTCGTCTCATGCTTCCCGCTGTAGAGATCCGCGAGAAGCTCCAGAATCAGTTTGTCCGCCTCAGCCTCGATTTGCTGAAGATGACCGTTGATCTCCTTGGCCTCCTCCAGCTTCACCGAGCCGAGCTTGCGCAGGAGTTTTACCATCTCAAGAACCCTCTGCGTCGCAGAATCCATCAACACCACATGCCGCGAGAAGTCCACACCCTTCAAAACCGGGGAGGCTATGATCATTCGCTCAGCCACCTTCTCCACCGTTTTCGGGATCTTGTACAAACTCGCGCTGAGCACCTCGATGTCGTCCTTCTCAAGCTGGGACACAAATGTGTTCACCAAAGCTTCGTTGATCTCATCGGTGATCTTGCGATCCGTTTCCTTGGACTGATGAAACTCCGAAAGACTCGGAGTCGTTTGTGGCGACTTCAGGACGCGGTTGAGCGCCTCAACGCTGCGACGCGCTTCATCCGCACTGGCTTCCAGTAGTGCGAAAAACTTGTCGTCTTTGCCCAATAGCTTCTGCAGGGAGAACATGGAGGCGGTTTGTCACACATCCGACACATGTTTGTCACATACATTTTTAAAAGGGATTCGCCCAATCAGCCCTTTGAATCGATAGTCGCTTTATTACCAGTCACTTGCGAGGTATTAGACACCTACACAAATCAGACTCCACCGGACCGTCTGACCGCACGAGGGTCATCTCTGGCGAACCTGATAGCCCCGACGACGCACCAGTTCAGGAACTCCATTGATACCGACGAGATGACCTGCGCCCACGATCACGATTCCAGGATCCGATCCTCGCAGGAGCTTCTCAATGGAGGGAATCCACTTATGGTTCCGATCCACCAGAAGCTTCTGGTACAAACCGGGCGACCCCTTCATTCCTTCATTCATCAGTTTGTCCAGTTTCTCCGCATCTCCGGTCTTCCAAGCCAGCACCATTTCCTCCAGCACCACAGGGATCCGCTTCATCTCCTCCAGCGACTGGGACAACAAGCCAGCTTCGGTCGGAGCGTCCAGGGATGTGAACACGCCAAGCTGGGAGTCGACTGTCTCAAGCGCCACGATCCGCTTGCCCTGAGCCTTTGCCATCTTATGGAAGCGATGGTCCACGCCGTGCTCAGGCATGTAACCGAGTTTCTGGATGTCCATGGTCGCCAGCATGACCCCTACCATCCAGGGACGCATCCCATCGAAAACCTCGATTGGAAGGCCGCCCCCATCAATGGCCCGCTCCAGCCTCTGATAAAGCTTCGCATCAATCAGGTCCGCGAGTTTCTTCCCTGCTGGCGCCGCTCCTGCCTGCATCATTTTCGCGGCAGTCCTTGGGCTGTTGAGCGCTTCGATGTCGGTCTCGAAGGCCACGACCTTTGCGCGTTCGAATGTGTTTTCGATAATGGGCGCGAGCGGGTATGCGTCCGGCTTCATGAAGTGGATCGATCCCAGGAAGTGAACCGTGTTCGATGGGCCGGTCACTTCCCAAAAGCAATGAAGCGGATCCGCAGCCTGAGCGCGAAACCCAGCCGCGACCAACAACAGCAGGATGCATCGCGAAAACATTCTCCGCGCAACCGGAGCGAGAGGAGGGCAAGGTGGCAGCTGCGAGTTCATTTCCATGGAAGGGATAGGACCCTCCGAATCCCTGCCGAGTCAATCGACAACTCTAACCGAGGACTTCTCACATCTTTCCAGTCCGCCCGCCCCTCGTAATCGCAATCGCCTCCTCGTCCTCGATGCCACGGATTGCCCAGAAGAGTGAGAACCACGGAACAAACGGAACACACGGATAAGGCAGAAAACTCCCAACTGATATTTTTCCCATCCGTGTCATCCGCGACATCCGGGGTTTAACTCCGGCCCACTCCCAGCATGAACAGGGAACATGGAAGATGGAACAAGGAACAAGGAACAACGAACCAAGAACCGCCAATTACAATTACGAGGGAAAGGGAGCGGAGAAAGACTCCTCACCCGCAAAACCCTGCTGTCTCTTGGCCTCATAAAGCACAATCGCAGCACAGTTGCTGACGTTCAGGGATCGTGCTTCGCGATGAAACATGGGGATGCGGATCCAATGCTCCGGATCCGCCGAAGTAATCACTGAGGGAATACCAGCGCTCTCGCGTCCAAAGACGATATAATCCTCGGGACCGAAGCTGACATCCGCATGTGTTCGCCCCCCTCCAGATTCCACCAACCAGATGTTACGGCCAGGCGGCACCGAGCTTCGGAACGACACCCAGTCCGTCCACTGGCGCCACTCCACGTTCCGCCAGTAGTCCATGCCTGCTCGTTTCAGCTGTCGATCATCCAGCTTGAACCCGAACGGTTCGATGAGATGCAGCACGGTGCGGGTGGCGGCGCAAAGCCTGGCGATATTTCCGACATTCGGGGCGATCTCGGGCTCGAGCATCACGATGTTCATTCGGCTTCTGCCTCCTCCGTCCCCGAGTGCTCGTCCCTGTCACGCGGCGCTTTTCGTCCCATGGCCTCCGCACCTCTCCGATACAAGACGCGGTGCAGCGTGAGCCCGTGGGCAGGTGCTGTCATGCCTGCGACGCGACGGTCCTTGGCCTCAAGCATCCTGCGAATGTCCGAAGGACGAAATCTCCCCCGCCCCACCTGCACCAGCGTACCAACGATGCCCCGACACATCTTGTACAGGAAACCTTCGCCGCTGATCCTCACGGTGAGCAAGGCCGCCTTCCTGACAATCTTCACCTCATGCAGGGTCCGCACCGTGTCCTTGATGTGATACCCGTGGTTGGCTGCCATCGAACGGAAATCATGGCGTCCTTCCAGGAACCTCGCCGCCTCCCGCATGGCTTTCACGTCGAGTTGCTGCGGGACGTGCCAGGCCACGTTGCGAAGCAGCGGGTTCATCGCAGGATGATTCCAGATCTGATAGTGGTATTCCTTGCCCACCGCGTCGAAACGCGCGTGAAAGAAGGAGGAGACACGTCTGGCTTCAACAATCCGAATGTCCTCCGGAAGTCTTGCGTTGAGAGCCAGCCGGATTTTCCGGTCCTCCATGCCTGCTGGAAGGCTCGGAAGATCAACGTGTGCGCACATGCCGAGCGCATGGACCCCTGAATCCGTGCGGCTGGAGCTGTGCAGGCGGTGGGCTCCACCAAACAGTTCCGACATCGCACGTTCCACCACATCCTGCACCGCCGTCCCACATGCCTGCGCCTGCCATCCAGCGTAGGCTCGCCCGTCAAACGCAATGGTCAGCTTCAACCTCAAGGTCTCGGGTGGATCGGGTTCTCTAGTTCTGCAGGGTGTCCAGATAGCTCTGCAACAGGACCGCAGCGGCGACCCCATCCACCTTCTGCTTCCGCTGATCGCGACGCACGTTCGCACTGATCAGCGCACGGTTTGCCTGCGCGGACGTGAGGCGCTCGTCCCAGCTCCGGATGGGGACCGGACAAAGGGCGGAGAGCTGCTCGATGAAGGCCTTCACTTTCTGCGCTGCTTCACCATAGGTGCCGTCCATGTTCCGCGGCATCCCCACGAGGATGAGCTCCACGTCCCGGGTCTTAACCAGGCTGATGATCGCTTTCAATGCGTCATCGGCGGGCTCGGCGGGAATGTGCTCGAGGGGTTGCGCGATGAACTTCAGCTCGTCGCTCAGGGCAACACCGATCCGTTTCGTCCCATGATCCAGTCCAAGTATTCTCATGACGGCTCCAGTTAAAGCAGCTTGACGGACTCGGCAGCCGCGCGAAGCGTGGCTTCAATATCCTCAGGCGTGTGGGCCAGGGAAATGAACCCGGCCTCGAACTGGGAGGGAGCCAGGTAAACCCCTCGCGAAAGCATCGCATGGAAAAACCGCCCAAACCGTGCCCTGTCGCTCAGCATGGCATCAGCAAGGTTCCATACAGGCTGGTCGGTGAAGTAGCCGCAAAACATCGAGCCGACTCGTTGGAAGGTAACCGGGATCCCCGCCTTCCTTCCCAGCTCACTCATCCCCTGTTCCAGCTGGGCTCCCAAAGCCTCCAGGCGTCGATAGGCATCGCTGCTCCGTAACTCCCGGAGCGCGGCGAGCCCGGCGGCCATGGCCAACGGATTGCCGCTCAGGGTTCCCGCCTGATACACCGGGCCCAAAGGAGCCAGCTTGTCCATGATGTCGGCGCGCCCACCAAATGCACCCACCGGAAGGCCTGCCCCGATGATTTTTCCGAAACAGCTCAAGTCAGGTCGAATCCCATACAGCCCCTGCGCCCCCTGCCACCCAAGCCGGAACCCGGTCATCACCTCGTCGAAAATCAAGACTGTGCCGGCCTCCTCGGTCGCTTTTCGGAGACGCTCGAGGAACCCGGGCCGGGGTGGAAACAAACCCGCGTTCCCAGCCACCGGCTCCAAAATCACAGCCGCAATTTTTCCCGCATGGATGCGCAACGCCTGCTCCACGGCATCTGCATCGTTGTACGGCAAAACCATTGTGTGTTGGGAAAACGAAGCAGGCACTCCGGCGCTGTCCGGGTTTCCAAAGGTCAATGCTCCCGATCCCGCCTTCACCAGCAAGGCATCCGCATGCCCATGATAACAGCCATCAAACTTGATGATCGCATCGCGCCCCGTGTATCCCCGGGCCAGCCGGATCGCAGACATGGTGGCCTCGGTGCCGGAGCTGCACATCCTGACTTTCTCAACGCTCGGAATCTCGCGGCAGATCAACTCGGCGAGCTCCACCTCGAGCGGGTTGGGAATACCAAAGCTGGTGCCGAACACAGCCGCCTCCTGCACCGCTTGAATCACCTTGGGATGCGCATGCCCCAGGATGGCAGGGCCCCACGTCCCCACGTAATCAATAAGCTCCCGGCCATCGACATCCCAAACCCGCGCCCCGGCGGCCCGATGAACAAAAAACGGCTGCCCGCCCACGGCACGAAAGGCACGGACGGGTGAGTTGACTCCACCAGGAATGTATTGCAGGGCCTTTTCAAAGAGCGCTTGAGACTTGGTCATCGTGTTCATGATCGACGCGCGCATCGTGGCAGGGAGACCCAAAGAAAAAAACAGAATTTCACGGGAGCTCAGTCTCGTCCGTCCTCCCTTCCCTTCCCCTTCCCCTCGTAATCGTAATCGGCTTCTCGTCTTCGGTGCCGAGGACGCGTCGTGCGGTCGGTAACTCGAGTTAGGGTCGGGGTTCTTGGTTCTTGGTTATTGGTTCTTGGTTCTTGCGTCTTCGATTACGATTACGAGAGGCTGTCGCACCGGGCAATCGTGGGACAGGTCATTAGAACCCAGCAGGCAGCGCGCGCAAAAACGCCGGAGGGATCGCATCCTCACTGGGAACGCTGGCGTCTTCGCCGGCCTCTGAGTTCCGCATGCCCTGTTGCCGGCGGGACGCCAGCGCTCCCAGGAAGCACGACGTCGGCCACCACTTCAGGACGCCTTCACAACGTTTTCCATCCGATGCGACTCAGGCTGCGGTACAGCCCATACCCGCAGCAGGCCGCCACGACACAAAGCAGGAACCCCAGGCTCGTTTCGCCGAAGAGGATCTTTCCCGTTCCAAAGAGGGCGCAATAGATCATGGCACATCCCAGAACCCAATGTTTGAAGTTGGTCCACCCGTCGCGCTCGGCAGTCACATCCTTCGCCAGAGCCGGGATGGCCCCCCAAAGCGCCGGACTGGGCTTCACCTGTCGGAAAAACTTCACAAGCGTCTCCTCCTTCTCAGGTCGTGTCAGAAAAGTGACCGCCAGCCATACCACCGAGGATGCCGCGACGGTCACCAGCACCGTCCAGGCGAATTCCTCTGGCTTCTCTGTATCCCACTTCAAAACAAACTGGAGAACCATCGAAGTCACAAAGGACGCAGCCATCGCGGAGACTTCGCTCCACGCGTTGATCCGCCACCAATACCATCGAAGAATAAACACGCTCCCCGTCCCTGCCCCAACCGCCATCAGGAACTTCCAGGCTCCCTGAATGGACGTCTGGTAGTAGGTCACCAGCGAGGATAGGAGCATGAGCGCCACCGTCATGACCTGAGCCATTGCGACATAGTGACCTTCCGACTTTCCGGGTTTCAGGAAACGCCGGTAGAAATCATGAACCAGGTAGGACGCCCCCCAATTGAGCTGGGTGGAGACCGTGGACATATAGGCAGCGGCGAACGCGGCGATCATCAGACCTGCAAGCGCAGGAGGGAACACGTTGGGATCGAGCATCGTTTTCACATAACCCGACTCCTTGTCTGTGAGCTCCGGATAAAGAACAAGCGAAGCGAGGGCGGTCAGGATCCATGGCCAGGGTCTGAGCGCGTAATGGGCGATGCTGAACCAGAGGGTGGCGAGCAGGGAATGCTTCTCATCCTTGGCACAAAACATCCGCTGCGCGACATAACCGCCGCCACCCGGCTCCGCTCCGGGATACCACGTTGCCCACCAGCTGACGGCCAGGTAGACGAACAACGCGATCGCGGGCATCCACAATGAGCCCGATGCGGGAAAGAAGGAGAGGATCGAGCCCTGTCCTCCTCGCGCCTCATCCAGAGCCATGAGTTTGGTCTTGAGGGCATCCATTCCACCCACCGCCTTGACGGAGTAGAACGCGAGCACGATGACCATTCCCATCTTCAGAACGAACTGGAACAAGTCGGTGACCATCACACCCCAGAGGCCGGAGAGACTGGAGATCCCGGCAGTGAGCGCCATGATTCCGAACACGACGACGAGTGCGGCAATCTTCGGATCACTGATTCCCAGGAAGCCAAGGGAAAGAGTGGGAAACAGCATCAGGATGATCTTCACCATGGCGAGGTTCACCCATCCCAGCACGATGCAGTTGATGGGCAAGCCCAGGTAGAGAGCGCGAAAACCACGAAGAAAAGCTGCTGGCTTGCCGCTGTAGCGCAATTCCGCAAACTCAACATCCGTCAGCACTCCCGCTCGGCGCCACAACCGGGCGAAGAAGAAGACTGTCAGCATTCCGCTCAGAAGCATGTTCCACCAAACCCAGTTCCCGGCGATGCCGTTGGAGGCGACGAGACCTGTGACTGCAAGAGGAGTGTCAGCCGCGAACGTGGTTGCGACCATGCTGGTCCCGGCCAGCCACCACGACACATTCCGTCCTCCGACAAAAAACTCGCTGGTGGACTGGGTGGCCTTGGCCTTATACCAGAGCGCGATTCCGATGTTGATTGCGAAGTAGGCCAGAACGATGAGCCAGTCGATTGCCGTGAGTTGCATTTGAGTGGCCGCAAAATGGCGGACGCCCCCCCGAATGATCAAGCCCAGAACACCGGCAAGCCGCCTGACACAGGCTCACACCCCAGACGCGAGAAATACGCAAAGGGAGTTTGGAGCAGAATCAGAAATCTCCTCTGCGCCCTTCCCGTCTCTGCGGTGCAACCTCGGTGTTCAAAGAGGTCGGAGGGACCGCATCGTCACTGGGAGCGATTGCGTCTCGCCGGCCTCTGGGTTGCGGCCCAGCAGCCACGGCCTTTCGGCCTCGACAGTCAGCCCGACGGTTCCAATACTTCCCGCCTCTGTCTGCTGACCGAACTATGAAGAAGATAAAAGCCTATGCCGCAGCCGGGGTCGATATCGATCTCGGTAACCGGGTTAAATCCACCCTGCCACAATTGCTGGCCTCCACCCACCGGCGCGAGGTGCTAGGAAAAGTCGGCGGGTTCGGTGGCTTGTTCGCTCTCGATGTCCGCAAATACAAGCAACCGATCCTCGTCAGCAGCGTGGATGGCGTCGGAACCAAGCTGAAGATCGCTTTCGAACTCGACCGCCATGACACCATCGGTCAGGACCTCGTTAACCATTGCGTCAACGACATTGCTGTCCTCGGCGCGGAACCGCTCTTCTTTCTGGACTACCTGGGGACCGGAAAACTCGAACCCCATGTTTTCCGCGAAATCCTCAAAGGCTTTGCGACAGCGTGCTCTCAGAACAACTGCGCGCTCATCGGTGGAGAAACCGCTCAGATGCCCGGCTTCTACCAGCTCGGGGAATACGACCTCAGCGGAACCATCGTGGGAGTCGTCGAGAAATCACGAATGCTCGATGGCATCCGGTCTGTGCGACGCGGAGATGTCATCCTGGGCATCGCCTCCAGCGGACTGCATACCAACGGGTA
>VHDG01000131.1 GCA_016871475.1 Verrucomicrobiota bacterium | reverse complement strand
CTGCCGGCCGGGATGGCGTTGAGATATCTTTCCCGGAGCGCCGGGTTCTCACCCATGCGTTGCTCGAGAGCGGGATTGACCACCTGGGCGGGGAGGATGGCATTCACACGGACGCCGCGACCGGCCCATTCCGTGCTGAGCTCCCGCGTCATCTGGGCCACCGCCCCCATCGCCATGCTGTAGGCGATATGACCGCGGCCCAACGCGGTGACGCTGGTCAGAGACCCGATATTGACGATGCTCCCGCGACCGGCGGCCAGCATTCGACGGCCGGCTTCCTGGCACATGCAGAAGCGGCCGAGCACGAGATTCCGCCAGCACCGCTCCACGTCCTCCAATGAAATGGTTTCGGGAGCCGCCAGAATGCCCTCGCCAGCGACGTTGCCGAGAAAGTCGATCCGGCCAAAGTCACGGTCCAGTGCCGCGAACAGGTTGCGGATCTCTGCGGGGCTCGAGACGTCGCATCGGGCGACTTTCGCTCTGCGGCCCATCGAAGTCGCTGTGTCGGCGGTTTGCCGGGCACCGGCATCGTTGCGGTCGACCACCATCAGATCCGCGCCTGCCTCCGCCAGTGCCAGAGCCATCGCACGGCCCATTCCCTGAGCTGCTCCGGTGACCAGCGCCACCTTGCCTGTGAGATCAAACGGTGCGGGAGTCATATGCGCATAATCATTTCAGCCAGCCAGGATTCTGGCCCGATATCTCACCGGCCTTGCGCAGATTCGCGAGGACGTCCTCCGGGAGGTGGATGCCGGTCCGCATGGACTCGGCGTAACGTTCCCATTCGATTTCACCGGGGACGCGAAGCTTGTTGGCGCCATCGGCGACAGGGGCGGCATGGATCTCGTCGATGAGAGCCTCCATCCGGGAAGCGAAAAGCGCGGCGGGCATGATGGCGTTGGTGTCGACGACGATGAAGGCTGCCCCGTGGTGGGTGGGCTGTGTGCCGTCATCCCACATCCAGCTTCCGATCCGCCAGGTGAAGCCGGCCCCGGTGAGAATGCCCGAGAGGGTTTCGATGAGCAGCGAGATCCCGTAGCCCTTGTGCCCTGCGGCGGGTTGCAGCGCGCCTTCCTGGGGATAACAGCTCGGGTCCGTGGTGGGACGCCCCTGTGCATCGACCAGCCAGTTGGCCGGTATGGCCTCGCCGCGCATGCGGGCCGCATACACTTTGCCACCCGCCACGGTGGCGGTGGACATGTCAAGCAACATCGGCCGGTAACGTCCGGCCGGCACCGCGTAGGAAATCGGGTTGCTGCCAGTGATGGCTCCACGGGATCCCGGCGCTGCGACCGACGGGATGTCGTTGGCCATCGAAATTCCAATCAATCCTTCGCGCGCAGCCAGCCACGTGTAATAGCCCGCAGCACCAAAGTGGCAGCTGTTCCGCACGCCGACGTACGCGATGCCCTGCTGCTTTGCCTTGGCAATTGCGACCTTTACGGCGAAGGCGGAGGTGGTCAGCCCGAGTGAAGAATCCCCATCAACGGTCGCCCACGCTCCTCCTTCTCCGACGATGCGCGGGGTTCCGGCTGGACGCAGCCCGCCTGCCTTCAGGCGTCGCAGATACCCCGCGAGGCATTTCGTGCCGTGGGTAAACACGCCCCATGCGTCGGTGGTGGCCAGCACATCAGCGCCGGTGAGGGCGTCCGCCTCGCCCAGCCCCACAGCCAGAAACGCATCTCGTGTGAATGTGTGCAACGCGTCGAAGGAGACGCAGGATGTGGTGGCAGAGGTTGTCATCGTTTGACTCCGTTGACGGTTGTGGGCAGTGGCTGGCCGCGCAACGCTGCGACAGCGATGCGGGCCACGGACTCGCGCAGCTTCTTCGCTGCCGGCACGCTGCAGGAAGCGATGTGCGGAGCGAGCAGGACCTGCGGCATGGAGAGCAGAGGATGCCCGGCCGGGATGGGCTCGGGATCGAACACATCGAGCGCTGCCGCACCCAGATGTCCGCTTGTCAGTGATTCCGAGTTGCATCGACGGGCTGCGAGACCGACTTCCTCGGAGGTGAGGATGGATTGCTCCATCTCAAGGTCGGGGAACGTCCAGTCCGTTATGACAGCGGTGTGTGGGAAGGGATTCATGAGGTGGGGGCATCGACTTTCTTCAACCGGAGGAAACTGATGATGATACCTCCGAGCAGGTAGCATCCGGCGAGAAACAGAAGGCACGTGCTTTCGCTGGCGTTGTTGCTCCGCAGCCAGCCGTTGACGTGGTTGCCGAGGTATCCGGCAAGATTGGCGCACATGTTGATGAACCCGATGGACACGGCTGCGGCGGCGGAGGTGAGGGTCAACGTGGGGAGAGCCCAGAACGGAGACGGCCAGAAATATGCGGCCAGCCCTGTGAGGCAGAGCCAGGTCATCACCATGGGGAAAGACTGTCCGGGTATGGCGCTGAGACCCAGCATAATGCCGGTGGCGATCTGCCCTGCGACACAGTGCCACTTTCGATCCCCGCTTCGATCCGAGGAGAGGCCCGACACGAGCACACTGATCAAGCCGCACGCGTAGAAAAGGCCGCTGTAGAGAAGGGCGGACTGGTCGGATCCTCCCGAGAGGTTTTTGACGGTGGTGGGAAGCCAGAACGCCAGGGCGTATCCGCCTGTGTTTGCGGCAAAGATCCCGAGCGCCAGCAACCAGACATTTCCCATCCGCAAGGCCTGCCAGACCGTGGTTTTGCCCGTTGCCTCCTTCGCACGGGCTTCGGCATCGAGTCGTTCCTGCAGGCAACCGCGTTCCTCAGGGGTGAGCCAGGTGGCCTGATGAGGGCGATCGGTCATGTAGAAGAGGGTGAAGAATCCCAGAATGACGGCAGGCAGGGCCTCGAGAATGAACATCCACTTCCACCCTGAAAGACCCAGCCAGTTCACATCGAGCAACAGCGCCGAGAGCGGGGCGCCCAGGGCCAGGCTGAAGGGGACTCCCAGCACGAGTCCCGACAGGGCGCGTGTGCGGTCCTGATTCGTAAACCAATGGGTGAAATAGACGATGATCCCGGGAAAGAAACCGGCCTCGGCCACTCCCAGGAAAAAGCGTACTAGGTAGAACTCGGTGGGGGTCCGGACAAAGGCGGTCAGAGCTGAGAGCAGGCCCCAGGAGACCAAAATTCGGGCGAACCATTTCCGCGCGCTCCATCGCTCCACCAGGAGTGCGCCCGGAATTTCCAGGATCAGATAACCGATGAAGAAGATCCCGATGCCAAACCCGAACACCTCCTCGGAGAATTTGAGTTCGCTCGCCATTCTCAGTTTGGCAAACCCGACGTTGGCGCGGTCGAGGTAAGCCACGATGTAGAGCAGGAAGACGAGGGGCAGGACCCGCCAGGCCACTTTGCGACGCACCTTGTCAAAATCGATGGCCCCGGCGCTCACTTGATTACATCCTTTGCTTCAGTTGACGAGTGGCTTTCCCCGCTTTGTCGAGGCTTGTGTAATAACACTGGGCTCGAAGCCTCCTCCAACGGAGATTTCATCAAGAGAATGGAGGTCATCATAGTTTGGGCATGCAGTTCATGCGTTGACCGTTAACCGTTCTCCGGGATCCGTGAAAGAATAATTTCAGCAAATAGCAATGGGGAGTGAGAACCACGGAATACACCGACCGCACGGAAAGAAAACCGGTCCGGTTGTTCCCTCCTTTTCCGTGGTCCACCGATAGGTGGTTTTAGAGAACGGAACAGAGGCCGACAGAGAAGGGTGTTGCCCGGGTAGGTGGGTTCTACTGTGTTGTCAGCGGGGGCGTCGACAGGTGTCGTGACCGGCATGGCCTTTCTCCTGACTGGACTTGTATTCATCTATCCTGACAAGTTCTGGGAAAAGCAATGTTCCTGGCGACCCCCCGTGCGAAGTGATGCACCTGCAGGTTCTTCCCCCCGATTGTGGGGATGGAGTGGGATCCAGCTTGGTAGCAAATTAGGGTTCGGACTTGAGATTGGACCGAAGAGTTTCCTCTTCGGGAGTGTGGAGTCCTGGTTATTTATTTTGATGAAGATGTCACATCGTGAACCGCATCTTGCCGTCGTGCAGCGAATCGCATCCGTTGCGGCCGCTTTCGCCGTGCTGCTGCCCGGAGCCATTCCAGCATCCGCCGCGGGGTCTGCGGACAAGGTGCCGCTACCCGCTGCTGCCACACGCACGGTGGAATTCGTCGCTGATATCGAGCCGATCCTGAAAGCCAGGTGTGTTTCGTGTCACGGGGTGGAGAAACAGCGAGGTGGATATCGCCTCGATTCCAAGGCAGCGGCGTTTCGAGGAGGAGAGTCCTACACGACACCCATCCTGGCCGGAAACGGTGCTGCGAGCCCCTTGATTCACCTGGTTGCCGGACAGGTTCCTGATTCAAAAATGCCCGCCAAGGGTGATCCGCTCACCTCTGAACAGATTGGTCTCCTGCGAGCCTGGATCGACCAGGGCGCAGTCTGGCCGGAAACCTCCCAGCCCGAGGCAGATCCCATCGCGTCCCATTGGGCCTTCCAACCCGTGAAGCGGCCCGCGGTGCCGAAACCCCAGGGCGTGAACAACCCCATCGACGTTTTCATCCTGGCCGGGCTGGCGGACAAGGGTCTGGGGCTTTCCCCCGAGGCGGATCGCACCACACTCATCCGGCGTCTTTACCTGGTCATGCTGGGCATGCCCCCGACTCCTGATGAGGTGGGCGCATTCCTCGCGGACAAGGGCTCGGGCGCGTTCGAGCGTCTTGTCGACAAGGTGCTGGCCGACTCGCGCTACGGGGAACGGTGGGGACGCCACTGGCTCGACGTGATCCGGTTCGCGGAGAGCAATGGATTTGAAACCAATCGCGAACGGCTGAACGCGTGGAAGTTCAGGGACTACGTCATCGGCGCATTCAATTCGGACCTGCCCTATGATCGGTTCATCCGTGAGCAGATTGCCGGGGATTCGCTGGAGGCGGATGTGGCGACGGGCTTTCTCGTGGGGGGACCGGTGGACATCGTGGGCAGCCCGGACATCGTGCTCACATCGCAGCAGCGGGCCGATGAAATCGACGACATGGTGGGGACAACTGGCACCGCGTTCCTCGGCCTCACTGTCGGCTGTGCCCGCTGTCATTCCCACAAGTTCGATCCTATTTCGCATCGGGAATATCACTCCCTGGCGGCGGTATTCTCCGGCGTTCGGCACGGGGAGCGGGTGGCGGCGCTTTCGTCGGAGAAGCAGCAGCAGATCACCCGGATGGACGGCGAGATTCGAGATCTGGAGAAACGTTTGGAACGATTCATCGCCAAGTTTCCGGTGGCGAGCTCGGCGACGAATCCGACCGGTGCTGCGCTGCGTCCCGCGGTGAACGCGGCGCGGAACGAGGAGGTGGTGGAGCCTGTGGAGGCGAAGTTCCTCCGTTTCACGATTCTCGCATCCTCCAGCGGCGAGCCAGGGATTGATGAATTGGAGGTCTGGGCAAACGGGAGGAACGTGGCGCTCGCGACCAACGGCACGAAGGCCACTGCTTCCGGGACGCTCCCTGGGTATGACATCCACAAACTGGAGCACTTGAACGATGGCAGGACGGGCAACAGCTGGTCCTGGATCTCGAGCGAAAGCGGGCGCGGCTGGGTGCAGCTGGAGTTTCCGAAGATTGAGAGAATTGAACGTATCGTCTGGAGTCGTGACCGGGAGGGCGCATTCGGGGACCGGGTGGCCACCCTCTATCACATTGAGGCAGCCTCTCCAGCGGGCGAATGGCGTCGGATCGCAAGCCCCGCCGATCGCAAGCCGTTTGCGGGACCCGTTCAGAAACCCGCCGGTCCTGTCTACGACTTCCAAACAGTGTCCGCATCTGAAGCGACCGAGGGACGCCGATGGCTGAGCGACCTTGAGTCCGTGCGGAAGCGGCGGGCCGAGGTTTCGAACTCCGCAATGGTCTATGCCGGGACGTTTTCCCAGCCCGGCCCCACCCACCGGTTGCATCGCGGCGACCCGATGCAGAAGCGTGAGGTCGTACCGCCCGGCACCCTTGCGGTGTCCCAACCCCTCACATTGGCGACCAACACCCCTGAGAAGGAACGCCGGCTCAAGCTCGCCGAATGGATCTCGAGTCCCAACAACCCGCTCACGTCGCGCGTGATCATGAACCGCCTCTGGCAGCATCAATTCGGAGTCGGACTGGTGAGCACACCCAATGATTTTGGAAAGAACGGCGTTCGGCCGAGCCATCCGGAGCTGTTGGACTGGCTCGCCAGCGAACTCATCGCCCGGGGATGGAGTCTCAAGGCTCTTCAGCGACAAATCCTCACATCGGCTACGTGGAGACAGTCCAGTGCGCCCCGGGAGGAGGGGCTCAGCGCGGATGCGGGCGGTCGGCTGCTCTGGCGCTTTCCTCCTCGTCGCCTCGAGGCCGAGGCGATCCGCGACAGCATGCTCTTGGTCAGCGGCAACCTGGATCGGACCGCAGGCGGACCCAGCTTCTACCTGCACGACGTCGATCGGGAGAATGTCTATCACTATCATCCCAAGGAGACGTTTACCGCGGCCGAGACGCGGCGGATGATCTACGCCTTCAAAGTGAGGATGGAGCAGGATGCCATCTTCGGTTCGTTTGACTGTCCCGATGGCAGTCTGGTCATGCCCAAGCGCAGCGTGTCCACAACACCGCTTCAGGCCCTGAACCTGTTTAACAGCCGTTTCGTTCTTCAACAGGCGGAGCAGATGACGACGCGGTTGAAGCAGGAGGCGGGCGACGATGCGGCCCGTCAGGCCCAACGTGCCTGGCAGCTGCTGTTCAACCGCTCCGCTGCACCCGACGAAGAGCGGGAGGCGGTTACGTTCATTCAGGAGCAGGGATTGCAGGCCCTGTGCCGGGCTGCGCTCAACGCCAACGAGTTTCTTTTCATCCCATGACACCTCCTCCCGGTCCTTTCTCGAATCCGTTGCTCAATCGAAGGCGATTCTTTGCCGACTCGAGCATCGGCCTGGGTTCGATCGCGCTCACCCACCTGCTTACCCGGCAGGGGTTGTTGGGGGCGAACACCTCGGGGAGTCAGCCCATCCGTCCAGTGATTCATCCGGGCAAGCCGTACGGAGCTCGAAAATCCCATTTCCAGGCGCGGGCCACCAACGTGCTTTTGATCTTCTCCAGCGGCGCCTGCAGTCAGCTGGACACATTTGACTACAAGCCGGAGCTGATTCGCCGACATGGGCAGCCCATGCCGGGGCAGGAGAAGCTGATCACCTTTCAGGGCGAGCAGGGGGCGTTGACGAAGAGCCCGTGGGAATTCCGACCCCGGGGTCAGAGCGGCAAGATGGTTTCCGATCTGCTGCCGCATTTGGGCGAGCTGGCGGATGAGATGTGTTTCATCCATTCCATGCAGGGCAAGACCAACACGCATGGACCGGGCGAGAATTTCATGTCGACGTGCAACCCGCTCGATGGGTTTCCCAGCCTGGGTGCCTGGGCGACCTACGCATTGGGCAGCGAGGAGCAGAGTCTTCCGGCGTACGTGGCGATTCCGGATCCCCGTGGGAAGCCTCAGAACAGCGTGAACAACTGGGCGCCTGGATTTCTCCCCGCAGCGTTTCAGGGAACCGAGTTCAATGCCACCAACCCCATTCGGAACCTGGCAAGACCGGGGCAACTCTCCGCCTCCAGCGACGCCGCCACGCGCCGTTTTCTGCAGGGTCTCAATGAACGGCATGCGCAGCGCTTCCCGGGAGACAGCGAGCTCGCCGCGAGAATTGCCAGCTATGAACTGGCGGCCCGGATGCAGCTCACGGTTCCCGAAGTGGCCGATCTTTCCAGTGAACCCGCACACATCCTGAAAATGTACGGAGCGGACGAGGGTGGATCCAAGACTCTTGAGATCCGGGCTGCCTACGCCCGCAACTGCATCCTCGCCCGCCGGCTGGTGGAGAAGGGAGTCCGGTTCGTTCAGCTGTTCAACGGGGCCTATCAGACGGGTGGGGAGGGAACGAGCAACTGGGATGGGCACAAGGAATTGTTCAAGCAGTACAGCGTGCATGGACCGGTGCTGGACAAGCCTACGGCAGGCTTGTTGATGGATTTGAAACAGCGCGGGTTGTTGGAACACACGCTGGTGGTTTGGTGCACCGAATTCGGCCGCATGCCCACTTTCCAGAAGGGGTCCCAGGGCCGTGATCACAATCCGTCCGGATTCACCTGTTGGCTGGCGGGAGCAGGAGTGAAGAAGGGATTCAGCCATGGGGCCACCGACGAGTTCGGTTACAAGTCTGTGCAGGACGTTGTGACCGTGTACGACCTCCACGCCACGATCCTCCACCTGCTGGGACTGGACCACGAGCGCCTCACGTACTATCACAACGGCCTCGAGCGCCGCCTGACCGATGTGCATGGACACGTAGTCAGCGATGTCCTTGCATGACGGGCGCAGCTCACATTTTTCGACTCCCGTCCGTCCCCTCTCTCCTCTCCCCTCGTAATCGTAATCGTAATCGACTGCTCGTCTTTGCCACGGATTGCGGAAGAGTGAGAACCACGGAAAACAC
>VHDG01000130.1 GCA_016871475.1 Verrucomicrobiota bacterium | reverse complement strand
GGCTCACGCACCTTCATCTCTGTCCCTCCGATGGACGGAAGACTTATCATCCAGAGTCCCGCTTCCGTGGGGGCTCGGACCAGTCTCATGGGTGGTCCAGGGGGCTGGGTGAAGACGGGGCAGGGGAGGTTGGAGTTCACTGGGACCCTGCCGAACGCCTATGGGGGAGCCGCTCAAATCCAGGAGGGAATTGTGGAGGCCAGCTTGAGCAACGGCCCTGCGATTTCAGGTGATCTTGGGGTTGGGGAGCCGAGCACCAATCGTCCCGGCCCCGCGACTGCCGCATTTTTTACCTTTGCCGGCGGACAGATACGGAACTCCTCCAACCTTCGCGTTGATCGGACGGGGGCGGTTCTCATTGGACCTGGGAGGGTTGGCCTGCCGACGGCCAATGAGTCCTTCCGGGGGCTCGCCGGGCAGGGATACATCCGGGTTGCAGCGGGGTCCATCCTGACTCTCAACCCGATCGGAGTTTCCAGCTTCTTTGGACAGGTCAACGGTGAGGGTCAGCTCGTCAAGGAAGGGCCTGGAGCACTCAACGTCCATGGTCCAGTGAGCACCCTTTCAGGGGGCGCCCGGGTTCAGGAAGGAGTGTTCGGAGTGTTTGGATCCTTTGAGCACTGTGCATTCACCGTAGCCCCGAACGCCCGTTTGGAGGGCGATGGGGATGTGGTGCGGTTGACCTTGGGGCCGGGCGCTGAATTCGGACCTCTCTCCGGCCAGCGGAATAAATTGGGTGTCCCTTTCAACATCTACGGCTCCCTCACAATGTCGACGGGGAGTGTGCTGAAGGTTGATCTCTTCGGGAACTCTCCTTCGCAGGGTAATGAGATCGTCATCCTCTCCGAAGGAGCCCGGCTGCACGGTGCGCACCTGGTGCCTGTGCTTCACTATCGTCCCGCGGAGGGCGAGGTGATCCCGGTGTTGCGACGTGGCTCTGCGCAATATGTGGGCGAGTTCGTTGGCTGGCCTGAGGGGGGCGTTCGTGTGGTCGACGGCGTGCCGCTGCGCATCAGCTATCACGGTGGCGGCACGAAGGACGTGACGCTGACAGTCGGTCCGTTGGGTCTTCGGAGCGAGAGCGTCCGGGTGTTGGGCGGCAACGGGAATGGGAAGGTCGAGCCCAACGAGTGCAATGATCTCCATCTGACGGTGCGCAACAGCGGTGGTTCCGCATTGCCCGCCACCAAGGCTTATCTGCGAGCGCTGACGCCCGGTGTGGTGGTTACTCAACCTGCATCAACACTGGGATCTCTGGGGGTTGGATCTGCGGGTGAAACGGTTGCGCCGTTCCGCGTGAGCACTGATGCCGGTTTTGAATGTGGCGGGTCGGTTCGGCTGGAGCTTCAGCTGGTGGAGGAGGGTGGAAACACCCAGACGGTGCCTTTCACCTTTGACGGGGGCACCGATTGCGGGGAAACGGGCGGGCCATGCGCTGTGTGCAACGTCGTGGCCGGCACCTTGGACGAGTCATCGCCCGGGGTTGCCAACTACGTGAACCAGCAGAGCGAGCCTTCCTCTTGTGCGATCGCCAAATCCTGCCCTGGGCTGGTCTCGAATCCCCAGTTCCCACTTCTGCCTTACGGCGCTCACAGCTTCGTCAACTCATCAGAAGCCGAAGCTTGCGTGACTGTGGTGTTGAAACAGACCGGGGAGTGTGGGCCCGCCGGCAGGGCCCTGGCCGCAGCCGCCTACCTCAATACGCTCGATCAAGTCAATCCCTGCGACGCCTTCCTCGGTGATATGGGCGCGGTGGTGGAAGGTGTTTACCGTCCCTTCGCATTCAAGGTTCCAGCGGGTGCCCGGTTTGAGGTGGTGGTCACCTCCATCAACGGCATTCCCGCGGGGGCCTGCGCCCGCTACACCCTGGAGGTTCATGGCATTTCCTGTCCTCCCCCGTCCCTGACCATTGGCCCAGGACCGGAGCCAGGGACTTTCATGATCCAATGGGGGCTCGGCTACTCGGATTTCCGGCTCGAACAGAGCAATGATCTGGGGGTATTCGTGCCTCATCCGTCCACGCCTTCCGTGGTGAATGGCAAGTTCACGGTCGTGGTGCCCGCGGAGGGTGCCCGGTTCTTCCGTCTCGCGAAGTGAAGTAGCCGCTGGAAAGTCTCACACGGTTTAGGTTTTGCTCCTGCCCGCTGATTCAGGATAGTGTGCCGCCCATCAGCACATGATCAGCTTTATTCGCGGCATCCTGGTAGAGAGCAATCCCACCTACGTGACGGTGGATGTTCAGGGCGTTGGCTACGAGGTCCAAATCCCTCTGTCCACTTACTCTGCGCTTCCTGCCCCCGGTTCTGAGATCAAACTGTTAACGCAGTTCATCGTTCGTGAGGATGCCCATCTCCTGTTCGGATTCGCCAGCCGCTCCGAACGGGACATGTTTCGTCTTCTCATCAACAGCGTCAGCGGGATTGGACCCAAAATCGCCCTGAGCCTGCTGAGCGGGATGACGGTTAACGGGATTCGCGGGGCTGTTGCCAGCAAGGATGTCCGGGCTTTGTCCTCGGTCTCCGGTGTCGGAAAGAAGACGGCGGAACGAATCGTAGTCGAATTGGCGGACAAGGTGGGTGCCTCGGGTGCCTGGGAGGCTTCCAGCGCGCAGAGGGAAAGCTCTCCGGCCAGTCGGAAGTTCAATGATGCCGTGCTGGCTCTGATGGCCCTCGGCTTCAAGCAGCCTGATGCCGAACAGTCTGTCCGATCCTCCGAAGCCGTGCTGGGTCAGGAAGCCAGCGTGGAGGAGTTGGTCAGGATCAGCCTCAAACAAGTCCGGCCATGACCGTGTCCGAGCCTCAGCCTGAACTTCATCCCGCGCCTCCTGCCGCCTCACGTGTTATCCCGCATAAGGCGGACGGAAAGCGCCGGGTCATTGCCGCTCTCGCATGGATGATCATCCGCCTGCTTACCCTCACCCTTCGGTTCCGCCTCATGATTCCCACCGAGTCTCTCCGAACTCTGGAGTCTCGTCCGGTCATCTTCTGCGTCTGGCACAATCGATTTGCCACCTCGCTCTCGAGCTACCGTCGCGTGATCTCAAAACGATTTCCCGGCCGACGCATCGCAGGCATGGCAAGCGCCAGCCGCGACGGGGCGATCGTGGAATGGATCATCAAGAGATTTGGAGGCGAGGTGGTTCGGGGGTCGTCCAGCAGAAGAGGGGGGCAGGCTCTGCGGGAGTTCGTGTCCTGCGCGAGGCGGGGTTGTGATCTGGCACTGACTCCTGACGGTCCGCGGGGGCCCCGTTATGTGGTGCAGGAGGGAGTGATTGCTCTGGCCCAGTTGACCCAGCTTCCCATTGTTCCAATTTCGACCCGGGTTCGATGGAAGTGGGAGCTCAACAACTGGGATCGGTTTCAGATTCCAATACCATTCTCAATTTGGGAGCTGGATGCCGGAGAACCCATTCTCGTCCCGCGGGATACTGACAACGAGCTCCGTGAACGTATCCGTCAGCAGCTCGAGGCCCGGATGCGTCAGCTTGATTGACAGGAGGTTACGACGCTGCTTCGAGAGGCTTTCAAGTCCCAGCCTGTCGGAATTCACCTGGGTGAATCCTGAAAAAAGTCCCTTGCCTTCGGTTCAGCCGTGTACACCGTCACGCCGTCACGACCGCCCCTCGGGGCGGTCGTGATGCTGTTTGCAATACGCTAATGAACCAACGCTCCATAATGAAATCCCCTCGACTGAACAGAATCCATGTCGTTGCCGCGTTCTCCGCGGCGGCGATATTCATATCCGGCTGCGCACAGCAGCAACAGCAACGACAGCAGGCTTCCGCCGGCGGCACCCATGGCTCCGCATCCAAGGCTGCCCCTGCACCCAAGGCATCAGCACCCGCTCGCGCGGATGGCTACGGTCCATCCTACAGCAGCTTTGAGGAAGGCGGCTCCAAGTTTGTCCGGGGGTCCATGGCTTTCCCCTCCGGGAGGCTCGAAGGGAGCGGCCTTCTGCTCGAGAAGGTGGTTCCTGCCGAAGCGATGGTCGGTGTGCCTTTTACCTATCGCTACCACGTCAAGAATCTCACACCCAACAGCATTCACCAGGTGATGGTGACAGACCGCGTCACCCAGAACTTCAGTGCCACCTCGGCTAATCCGAAGCCAGCCACCGTGAACGGCGGCCTTGCCACCTGGGCGCTGGATAGTCTCGGGCCGAACGAAACCAAAGTCATCACCGTCACGGGTTCATCCAGCGAGGAAGGCACCGTGACCACCTGCGGATGGGCCACCTACAGCCCGATTCTTTGCGAGCCCATCAAGATCCTTAAGCCTGCGCTGGAACTCGTGAAGAAGCTCACTCCCGAGGCGATCATCTGCGATCCAGTTAACATGACCCTCACGGTTCGTAACTCTGGAAGCAGCACCCTCCATGATGTCTCCGTTTCCGATGAGCTTCCCTCCGGTCTGACCACATCAGACGGCAAGACCAGCATCACATCGCCTGTCGGAACCCTCCGGCCAGGTGAATCCAAGGACATCCCTGTCGCTCTCAAGGCCGGCCGCCCGGGCAAGTTCGACAACACCGCCAAGGCGACCAGCCGAGAAGGCGTGAGCGCTCAAGCCAGCGCGACCACAGTCGTTCGCCAGGCTGTCATCTCGCTCACCTGCACCGCTCCTTCCGAGCGGTTCCTGGGACGTCCGGGTGACTTCTGCTTCAAGATCTCAAACACGGGTGATGCCGCTTGCCCCGACGCGGTTATCGAGGCGACCTTGCCCGCTGGCGTGACGTTGCAGTCCAGCACGGGTGGCGGAACAGCCGCCGGTGGAAAAGTTACCTGGCGCGTCGGAACCTTGGGCGCAGGTCAATCCAAGGAAGTCTGCGCTACCGTGGTTTCTGCCGCCGCCGGCCAGGTGTCCATCAGTGCCACCGCCAACGGCGGATGTGCCAAGCCAGCCACCGCCACATGCCAGACCACTTACCGTGGCATCGCAGCCGTGTTGCTTGAGGTCATTGATGTGAGCGATCCGATCGAAGTCGGCGCCAACGAAACCTATGAGGTCGTGGTGACCAACCAGGGCACCGCGCCGCTCACCAACGTGAAGCTCTCCAGCAAGCTCGAAGCCTCCCAGCAGTTCGTTTCAGGCAGCGGCTCCAGCGCTGTGTCGGGCAGTGGTAGTCCGATCACATACGGCACCGTCGCCTCCATCCCGGCGAAGGGCAAAGCCTCCTGGAAGGTTGTCGTCAAGGCCACCAAGGGCGGCGACGTCCGCTTCCACACCATCCTCAACAGCGACCAGACCGAGCGCCCGGTTGAGGAAACCGAGTCCACCCACCAGTACTAGTTCTCTGGAACGGACTTATCGATCCGGGTCTTTGCCTGGACGATTATATTGAATCACCGAGCGGGCTGGCTCCTGAGCCAGCCCGCTCCCTTTTCAGGCCTGGCTGCCTGGACTTAAAATTGCGAGAAATGTGAACTTCCGCGCGGTTCAAAGACTTCAGCGCTTCCCCTCGTGGGCCCTTGCCCTCCGGCTCGCCTGGCTGATCGTGCTGCCGGCGATCGGATGCTTGTTCGGCGGATGCGCATCACGGTTTCCCAAGGATGCTGCCGGGCAAGTGCTCCCAGCGTCGGGGGAGCGAGTCGATAGGCTCGCGCGGGACATCGCGGCCCTCGATCCAGCGTTTGATGCGGCTGAGGCGCAGGCGGTCGCTCGCGCGTCGATGGATGCCTCCCGTCAGCTCGCCAACGATTACCGGATGGTGCGTCCCGCTTTTGTTCACAGCATTTTGGTGAACACCCGGTTGAGGAGACGAGGGCTGTGTTATCACTGGGCTGATGACCTCACGGAGCGGTTGGGTGAATGGAAGCATCAGACATTGCGGCTGTATCGCGTGGTGTCAGGAATGAACACACCCCGGGAACACAATGCGCTCGTGGTTGCACCTGTCCTTCGTCCCATGCGTGCCGGTCTGGTTCTGGATGGTTGGCGGACGGGCGGTGAGCTGCATTGGATCAGGGTGGGTGAGGACAGAAAGTATCGATGGGTTCTGCGCCAGGATCTTCAGTGGCTCCGCGAGCAGATTGAACCTAAATCTGGCATTGACCCTTCCGAGGTATCTCATTAGCTTCTCCGCCCTATGATTTTCGCAGTAGAGCACCTTTGCGGCGTTGTCCCGGTGGTAACATTGGGCTGACGTTGCGGGCTCTGCTGGAAGTTAGTTCAGAGACTGCCCGCTACTCCTTCGGGGAGGCGGGCTTTTTGATGTTTCGATCCACGCATATGCGACACACAATCTCGGTTCTGGTGCAGAACAAGTTCGGTGTACTCACCCGGGTTGCCGGTCTTTTCAGTGGACGCGGCTATAACATCGATTCCCTAAACGTCGCTCCCACCCACGATCCGAAGACCTCGCGCATGACCATCGTGACTCGGGGCGACGACGCGACCGTGCATCAGATCGTCAAGCAGCTCGACAAGCTTGTGAACGTGATCGAGGTCACCGACTTCCGTGAGGGGGAGTATGTGGATCGCGAGTTGGCGCTGATCAAGGTGAAGGTGGATGCCAGAAGCCGCGCCGAGGTCATGCAAGTGACGGATATTTTCCGGGCGAAGATCGTGGATGTACAACCTTCAACCCTGACCATCGAGGTGACGGGGGATGAGAGCAAGGTCGAGAAGTTCATCAGTCTGATGAGCTCTTTCGGCGTTCAGGAGTTGACGCGTACCGGGAAGGTTGCGCTTGCCCGTCGCTAGTGAGTAACAAAATTTGATTTCAACCAAACAACCATTACGAACACATGCCAGCGAAAGTTTATACCGACAAAGACGCCAACCTCGCCTTCTTCAAGAACAAGACTTTAGCAGTCTTGGGATTCGGCTCGCAGGGGCACGCCCACGCTCTGAACCTGAAGGAGAGTGGATGCAAGGTCATCATTGGACTCTATGACGGGAGCAAGTCGATCCCTGTCGCCAGGGAAAAGGGCTTCGAGGTCTATTCCACCGGGGAGGCGGTGCGTCGAGCCGACGTCATCTTTGTGGCGCTTCCGGACACCAAGCAGGCTGCGGCCTACAAGAAGGACATCGCTCCCAATCTTTCCAAGGGCAAGAGCCTGTTGTTTTCTCACGGGTTTTCCATTCACTTCAAAACCATTGTGCCGCCGAAGAACGTGGATGTGATTCTGGTCGCACCCAAGGGACCTGGGCACATCGTTCGCCGTCAGTTTACTGAAGGCAAGGGGGTCCCGGCTCTGATCGCCGTCTATCAGGACGCCACGAAGCAGGCCCGCAAGACTGCCCTGGCCTGGGCCAAGGGCGTGGGTGGGACCCGTGCCGGGGTCATTGAGACAACGTTCAAGGAAGAGACCGAGACCGACCTTTTTGGAGAGCAAACCGTTCTTTGCGGTGGCGTCAGCGCGCTGGTTCAAGCGGGCTACGAAACCTTGGTGGAGGCTGGATATCAGCCTGAGATGGCCTACTTCGAGTGTCTTCACGAGCTGAAACTGATCGTGGACCTGATGAATGAGTCGGGCATCAGCGGAATGCGATTCTCCATCTCTGAAACAGCCAAGTGGGGAGATGTCACAGTCGGGCCGAAGATTGTGGACAAGTCCGTCAAAAAACGGATGAAGGCCGCCTTGAAGGACATCCAGACCGGTCGTTTTGCCAGAGGTTGGGTGAAGGAGTACGAGACCGGATACAAGAAGTACAACGCGCTTCTCAAGGCGGGCGAGAAGCATGGCATCGAGCAGGTTGGCAGTCGGCTTCGCGGGTTGATGCCATGGATGCAGAAGCGATCGCTCAAAGGCGTTCAAGCTGCCTACTAGGTAGCCGATGTCCTTGAGCGGGACATCCGCATTTTACGGGGCTCACGCAACTTCATTTTAGGAGTGGTGTTGGACCCCTTGGTATGGAACGTTTCCGTGCACGCATGAGAGCGTCTGTAGCAAACTGGACTAGGTGTGCCGGGCTCCTAATGAGCCTGGCAGCGGCGGGTTCGGTATGGGCGCAGGATCCTGCAGGTGGTCAGGAGACGGACCCCGCGGCCCCTGCCGAAGTTCCGCCTCCGGCAGCCGCCAGCGATGCCCCTGCCGCTCCAGATCCACAGCTTCCTCCACGATCCACTCCTTCTGCTGACGCACCTCCCCCGGCAGGAGGTGACAACGTTTACCAAGCGATTTCACGTCGTAACCCATTCGGGTTGCTTCCGCCTCCGCCTCCTCCAGATGCTGAGCCCCCGCCGCCGCCCCCGCCGCCCCCGCCCGTTTCAGTGAAACTGGCCGGGTTTACGGACTTGTTGGGACGCAAACGGGCGTTCCTCGTCCTGACGGAGCAGGGGCCAAACAAGCAGCCCAAGACGAAGGCATTGCATGAGGGTGAACGTGAGTCGGGGGTTGAGATTGTATCCATCGACTTCAAGGCCAAGACCGTCAAGGTCAACAACAACGGGACTGTGACGAATGTCGGTTTTGCGAAGCTCGATCAAACAGCCGCCCCACCTGCGGCAATGGGTGCGGGGGGTGTTCCGGGGGTGCTCGGCCAACCGCCCGTCCATCGCGTTCTCCCAAACATGCCGGGTAA
>VHDG01000129.1 GCA_016871475.1 Verrucomicrobiota bacterium | reverse complement strand
TCATCTTCCAGACCGGATCCCAGCAACGTTCCGACCGCAATTTTCGCATCGGCGTGGAAGCAGTCCAAAACGGACTCCTCGGCAAGATTCAGCACGTTGAAATCGGGCTGCCAACCGGCAACAAGACAGACAAGGACGGAAAGATCGGCCTCCCGATTCCTGCCGATCTCGACTACGACCTTTGGTGTGGCCCCAGCCGCTATCTGCCTTTCAACCCGGATCGCCTTCATTGGCACTGGAGATGGTGCCTCGACTACGGTGGCGGACAACTGATGGACTGGATCGGACACCATAACGACATCGCTCATTGGGGGTTGGGCATGGACAAGAGCGGGCCGACGAAAGTGGAGGCTGTTGGGTTCTCGTATCCTGAAAAAGGGATGTATGACAATCCCATCAACTACGAGGTCAAGTGCGAGTTCGAAGGGGGTATCACGACTTCCATCTCCAACAAGAACCGGATGGGCACCAAGTGGATTGGGGCAAACGGTTGGATTTTCGTGGATCGCGGCAAGATCGAATCTTCCAATGAGCAATGGATCGATCCGAGTTTCGATCGGGGTCCCATCAAGGCCTACGTCTCGAGAGACCACCATATGAACTTCCTCGAGGGCATGCGAACCCGCAAAGAATGCGTTGCGCCCGCAGAAGCGGCTCATCGTTCGATTACTCCGGGCTATCTCGGATATGTTTCCGCTGCCTTGGGTCGAGCCCTGAAATGGGACCCGAAAACAGAACGAGTGATTGATGATCCCGTCGCCAACAAGCTCCTATGGGCAGTTGATTACCGGGGTGGTTGGAAGCTGAGCTGACACCAGCAATCAATACGTTCGGCAGCCTACCTAGCCATCGCTATATAGTATGGCCGCGGTGCCCCGGGCGGATCCGTCCGGTAAGACAAAATTGAAGTCACATGCAATTCATGAGTGCTGATTCATCGAAGACTCTGTTGATGGCCGGATGCGCCTCTCTCCTGATGGCCTTGTTCGTTCCCGCAGCCGAGAGCCAGGCCACGGTCGCTCTGGCTCTCAAACTCCCCATGCACACGCTCAAGGGGACGCCGCTGGACCTGCCCAAAGGTCCCAACGTCGAACCCCTATCCGACGTGGCGCCTACTCCCATCCAGGTACCCAAGGACGTAAAGAACCTCGCCTCAGGGAAAACAGTCACGAGCAGTGTTAATCCATTCCAGGGGGAGCTAAAGCAGCTGACCGATGGGAACAAGGAGCCGGTCGATGACGATGTCGTTGAGTTCAAGAAAGGGACTCAGTGGGTTCAGGTGGACTTGGGACAGTCCTTCGCCATCCACGCTGTCGCGGTGTGGCATGACCATCGATATATCCAGGCGATGCGGGATGTCGTTCTGCAGGTGTCCGATGATCCGGAGTTCAAGAAGGGGGTGACGACCCTTTACAACAATGACACCGACAACACCTCGAATCTCGGGGTTGGAACGGATCGGGAGTATTTCGAGCTGGAGTTCGGGCGCGTTTTGCCCGCGAAGGGCGTCAAGGCCCGGTATGTTCGCAGCTACATCCGAGGCAGCAACCAGTCGGCACTCAACTGCTGGCAGGAAATTGAAGTTTACGCCTTGCCGGCTAAATGAATCGTTGGAGTGCGCTTGCGGCGCTGCTGGCCGTCCTTGCTGCGCTCGCCTTGCGTGTTCCAAGACTCGAGACTCGACCCCTGCACAATGATGAGGGGGTCAACGCAGTCACCCTGAGCGAGCTTTGGGAGAAGGGGAACTACTCCTATAATCCCGATGAGCATCACGGGCCCACCCTACACTACGCGAGCCTTCCCTTTTTATGGCTGAGCGGGGCTCCTTCCTCCAAGGAGCTTTCCGACTCAACGCTCCGGTGGGTGACCGTGGCCTTCGGCATCGCTCTGATCTTTCCCCTGTTGCTTCTGGTGGACGGCATTGGACGTTCCGCGGTCGCCTGGGCACTGGTCTTCGTCGCGGTTTCTCCCGCCATGGTTTTCTACAGCCGCTACTTCATCCATGAAATGCTCCTGGTGTTCTTCACGGCGGTAGCCATCGGAGCCGGGTGGCAGTACTCACAAAACCCCTCGCGACTCTGGGCGATCCTCGCCGGCGCAGGCCTGGGCCTCATGGCCGCCACCAAGGAAACCTTTGTTCTCAGCCTGGCTGCCATGGGGATCGCCGGGATGATCACCGTGTGGTGCATGACCGGGGCTCCACCCAAACCTGCGGCAATGCTCGCTCGCATCCCCAGGACACACCTCGCCTTCGCGGTGGGTGCCCTGTTTCTGGTTTGGCTCGCCCTGTTCAGCTCGTTCTTCACAAATGCTGCAGGTCCGCTCGATTCCATCCGAACCTATTTCCCCTGGCTCAAGCGTGCCGGAGGACACTCCCCCCACATCCATCCCTGGTCCTTCTACCTCGAACGGTTGGCGTGGTTTCATCCCGCCAAGGGTCCCATCTGGAGCGAAGCTGCCATTCTGGCCTCAGCGGCCTTGGGCATCGGAGCCTCCCTGTTCGCGTATCGTGCGGCGTTCCACCGTTTCCTCGCTCTTTACACGCTCCTGTTGACGGCGATCTACTGTGCGATTCCTTACAAGACGCCCTGGTGCCTCTTGAACTTCTACCTCGGCATGATCCTCATGGCCGGAGTCGGGATCGCCTGGCTATGGCAACGATTCATATCCCGCGTCTCTCAAGCCGCGCTCGGCTTGGTGTTGTTTGTCGCCGTCGTCCACCTCGCTGCGCAGTCGTGGCTCGCAGGAGCGGAGTATGCTTCCGATCGTCGAAATCCCTACGTGTACGCCCAGACGGTGCCGGACGTCATGACCCTGGTTGAACGGTCCGAGGGAATCGCAAAGGTAGCGCCACAGGGATACGAGACCGTGATCAAGATCATCGCACCTGAGGGTGACTACTGGCCGCTGCCTTGGTACCTCCGTCGATTTGTGAACCGTGGGTGGTATGAAACGTTGCCCGAGGATCCCTACGCCCCCATCGTGATGGTGTCCTCCAAGCTGAATGCGCGACTGGATGAAAAGTCCAAAAAAAAGTGGATCATGGTCGGGCTTTCCGAACTCAGGCCGGCCCAGTACTTCGAGCTCTACGTGGAGCTGGAGCTCTGGAAGAAGTATGTGGAAACCCTGCCCAGGGAAGCCGAGTGAGGCGAAAGGGCCCACCTCAGAAGTATTTGGGACAGGAAAGGGAGTCAGACGAATAGATGTCAGACGAATGAAGACTGCATTTCTCGTTGATGACCGATGGGCATTCATCGTTGTTGAACACGATTCGCCTCGTCTGACTCACAAAACATCTCGGAATTGATTCGTCTGCCACCCATTCGTTTGATTCTCCTCCCCTGAAGTTTACCCGGACCCGATTCGACAGGAACATTGGGGACAGGAAGATTGGGAGAGAAGTCTTCTTGTGCAGAGTTTTCCCCTTTTCCGTGTTCCTAGGGTAACAACGCACGCTTCCTTGGAATCGCACGCTAAAATCCACGGTGAACAGGTCCTCTAAGAGTTCTCGGGCAATATTCCTGTCCCCAATTTTCCTGTCATTAATCAGAGACGGATGTCCCGGACCAGCTTCGGACTGGGACAGGAAAGGTGTTCAGACGAACTTACGGGGCATAAACAAAAAACTTGTACCAGCAAAAGTTCCACACGAGCCCGGCGCTAACAGCCATCGTCTTGCACGTGTTCCGTGAGATGAAATCTGGATCCTGAAGCCGCCTCCATCGCAGGCGCTCGACGATCGACAGGGTCATGCGTGTCGGAGCCTGCCAGACATAGGTCGTCCAGTAGAGCAGCAGGTTCTGCACGACGAAGGCTGAAACCGCGGTGGTGACGAGGAACCGACCCGCTCTTTCCAGCCAGTCATGACCCTCGGATTGGAATACGATCTGCCAATTCGCGAGAAAGGACCAGATCATGGCGCAGGTGACCGAGACCACATTGGCCGGGATCCGGCGCCACCCCAGTGCGGGGCGGGTCAGAAGGTTGAATACCAGAAAGTCGATGGCGGTGGTGACAACGCCTACGGCGCAGAACAGGACAATCTGTTCGAGGGGTATCATGGCGAGAGAGGCAGTCTCCAGGTTGAACCCTCAAGCTACTGCTTTTTCGAAACCCCCAGGTTCGCGAGGAACTCCACAAGGTCCCGAATCTCAGCTTTGGTCAGAAACTCAGCCATATTGGTTGGCATCGAGGAAAGCCCCACCCGGCGCCCGATAATCTCGTCCTTGGGCACTCGGACCTTTTTGCCACTCAGATCGACCAGTTCCACCGCCTCCGGCCCGTCGCTCTTCAACACTCCCGTCACGCTTTCTTCGTTCCTGAGCGTCAACTCAACGTTGGCGTAGCCCGGGACAATCGCGCGATTCGGGTCCAGGAGCGATTCCAGTATCTGTTCCCGACTCGCCCGCGTGCCCAACGCCGACAGATCAGGACCGACTTCGCTCCCCGTTTTCTCCACCACATGACAACGAACGCATTGTGCCTCCGCCTTGTCGAAGAAGATCTTTCGTCCACGGCCCGCGTCTCCTCCAGCCAGGGTCTCCCGATACCCCGCCAGAGGGTCCGTGCTCGAGAACCCTCGGGTCCGTGCCGCCAGCCGCGCTTTGAGTTCGGGAGTTTGACGTGTTCCCATGGCTGTCAACAGCTCCAGGTGCAGTTCGGGCCTCAGCTCACCCTTTTCCATCCTTTCAAAATGAGAGAGCAACACATCATCCGCTCGAGATACAGGCAGTGCGGCCAACGCGGTGAGGGCACTTTGCTGCACACGGATGGATGGGCTCTTCAACGACTTCTCCAATAGCTCAACAGCCTTGTCCGGTGCGATCCTCGGGATCAGTCGACTGGCTTCCGCCTGCAGCGCAGCATCAGGCGATTCCGATGCCATCATCACAGCCTCGGTCAAACGTTTGCTCCCGAGCTTGTCCAGCGCCTGCAACGCCGCCGTTCCAAGCTCCGCTGGACTGCCCGCGGCCTGCACCGCCTCAAACAGCGCGTTGCCGGCCTCGTCCAAACCGTGCTCGGCAGCAAACCGCGCGGCAGCAACCGCGACGTCCGCTGTTTGAGTCAACAGGCTCCCGATCGATCCCCGCAGTGCTTCCCGAGCCGCGCTTCCCGGACGCGACGCCACGGGCCGCCAAATCCCAAGGTAGGAATCCCGACCTGAAGGCGCGGCCCAGCGGGTTAATAACTCGATAGCCTCGATACGGAAAGCCGCGGTCATTTGAGGTTCGTTGGCGATGTCAGCCAGCACCTGCGCGTGTGCTGCATTGCCCAGTCGGTAGTTCGCGCTCAGCACGCGGCGGATCAACGCACGGCTCGCCTCTCCTCCACCCATCAGCCTCGCCCTGGAGCTGTTCCATAGTCCGGCCAGCGCAGGTATTGCGGGGGTGATTGGGATGTCGTAAATGGCGCGGGCTGCTTCCACCACCAGGAGCGGATCGGAGTCGTTTAGAAATTCCGCGACGCCGGGGTGCTGTAGGCGGCGCAAGGCCAGCAATACTCCCATCCGCTCCGCTCTCGAAGCGCCGCGGGCTGCAGACAACAGTTTCTCCGGCGCGCCTGTCCCGGCGAGGCCCATCGAGCCTGCGTGACGGAGGTAGGGGTCGTTGCCGGCATTATCCCGTAACATGCCCAGGAGCGGCCCCACGGCCTCGCTCCGGCCTAGTTTGCCCAGGCTGATCGCGGCGAAAAACCGAACCCGGGCGCTTTCATCATTCAACCGCGACGTCAGCGCTTCGAACGCGGTGGGGTAGCGAGCTTCACCCAACACTTTGGCCACCTGGGCACGGACCTCTGCATCGGGATCTTCCAAGGTGCCCGCGATCAACGAGGCAGCCGATGACGCCTTGCGTGCCAGCTGTCCCACACCCCAGATGGCGTGCAGCCTGGCCAATCGATGCTCCGGATTTTGGAGCACCCGTTTAAACACAGGAGCCGCTCCCCGTTCTGCCAGCGCGAACTGTGCTTCCAGGCGAACACGCATGTCCCCATGGGCTAGCAGCTTTTCCAACTTCGCCTCGGATCTTGATTCAAAACCTGCCGCAAACAGCGCCTTCATTTCCATGACCGCGGCCTCGGTCCGTCGCGTCCGATCAAACACGCGATACACCCGGCCTCGATTGACCGAAGGCGGTGCGCCATCCATTTCCGAGACGTATAGGCAACCGTCAGGTCCAAACTCGACATCGGTTGGCACTGCTCCCTTCAGGAAACTCTCGACCACACCCATTTCGAAACCCGCGCCCTGAGGTTGCACCGTAAAGCGAAACAGCGTGCTGGCTGCGGGGCTGTAGCGGTAATCACAAAGCAGAAACGATCCGCGATACGCCTCCCCGAACCCCAATCCCGGATAATATTCCAAACCCGACGGCCCCGACGCCAAATGCCCAATGGGTGGAATCAGATAGGCCGCCTGCTCGGAAAACGGGAGATGCCATAACCGCTCGGCGTTCCACGGTCGGATAGACGGAGGGATGAACTGATATCCGATCCGCCAACCGCTATCTCCGCCCTCGACGATGTAAACCACGCGCGCTTTGTCGCCTCCATCGGCGTTGTTGTCGCCTGTGAACAAGTTGCCAAACTCATCAAAGGCCAAATCCTGCGGGTTGCGCAAACCTGTGGCGAAAACCTCCAATTCAGATCCGTCCGGATTGCAGCGCAGCGCCGTGCCTGTGTCCGGGTAGGCAAACGTTTTTCCTTCATGCTCCACGTGCATTCCCCGGTCGGCCATCGTGAAGTAGATCTTGCCGTCCGGTCCCATCTCCAATCCATGCAGGTCGTGGGCCGTGTAACCGATATGCACGCCATACCCGTGATGCAGGCTCTTCCGCTCATCGGCTCGCCCATCCCCATCCTTGTCCTCCAGCAGCCACAAGTCCGGCACGCATGCGAAATAGACCTTCCCCCGTCGCGCCATGACGTCGGCTCCCAATCCCGCTGCGATGTCGTTGAATCCATCCGCAAACACCGTGGATCGGTCGGCTCGTCCATCCCCGTCGGTGTCCACCAACATTCGCACCCGCTCATGTTCGCGGGTGTAAAGGCTGATGTCCGGAGCGAGACGCCGGGTGAAGGCAACCCGATCTGCCACTGTCCGAGCAGCCAGATCTTCCTCCAGCCACTCAAAATGCCCCCGCACCGACGTCCCATGTCGGAAGGTCTCGGCGGCATAAACCACTCCCTTTTCATCCACGGCAATCCCCACAGGGCTCGACACCATCGGTTCCGCGGCGAACAGCTCGATTCCAAAACCGTCGGGCAGCTTCATGCCTCGCATCGCTTTCTCAGGCGCATCTGAAGCCGGTTCAATCTTTGGATTGAACACAGCGGGTTCAGCGGCCGGGAGCCAAACGCTGGCGGTCAGGCTCAACGCAATCGAACAGAGAGGCCAGGGACATTTCATGGCTATAGCCTGTACCAGTCCTGACCAAGCTCGGACAAGGGAATCCGTCCAACATGGGGGAATTGTACATCCGTTCGTATCCAGGCGCTGCGAGCGAAGTTTCTGATCATGACCGCTTGAGCGAAAGATCGTCAGGCTTCTGAGACGGGGATGATGCTCGGAGGATCGGGGCCGTCGTCCCACATCCAGGCGCGACACGCTATCAAACCCGCGACCAGGAATCCCAGTCCGAGGAAGGCCGGTAGCAGTTGAAGGAAGTCCATGTAGCCGATCACGAAGTGGACGCCAATCGCGCAGACGTATGCGGGCACCGCCGCCAGCAGCATCGTCCACCACAGCCATCGCGTTCCACGTCCGATGCCCCACAATGCCGCGAGCAGGAACGGGATTCCGGCGGCCATCAGCATCCCGCCCATGGTGGCGCGATCGTGCGCGATCATCGGGATGAGGCTCTCGGAGGCTTGGCGGAGTTGGTCGGTGGTGGACTCCAGGAACTCGAGATCGCTGGGCACGAAGACATCGAACACTCCCACCGTCATGATCGTCAGCCCAGCGAGCAAAAGTCCTGTCCCGTGGATGACGAGCAGGAACTGACCCCATTGGCCGTGACGCCAGGCACAATCCTCTGTGACTTCAGGCAATGACGGTGGGCGAAGCGGGCTTTGTCCTCCCAACATGCTCTGAAGATACAGTTGAAAGAGAATCGCGGTGACGAAGCCGTGGAAGGGATCAAAGTAACCGAATCCGAGGAACAGGAAGAAGGACGCGAAACCAAGCCCCGCTGACCAGAAGAGCGCAATGCGTGCCCAGTGGATTCCCCGGCGGATGCCCCAGAGGGACATTCCTGCGTAAAGCACGCCGATGGCGATCATGGTGCCGGCGAGTGAAATACGATCATGCGCGAGGAACGGCAGCAGCCGCGGGTTGAGGGCGGACAGCTGGTCGCGGGTGAGCCCGCAGAGCACTTCGTCGTAGGGCAGAATGACGCGAGTGGAGGCGATAGCCAGGGCCAGCAAGCTGCCGATCAACATGGCAAGCCCGAGCATCGAACCCTAAAACCGCGATTGACGGAAGAGGCTATCCGGCACGGCCAGGTGAGCGTCGGACAACGACGTGGTCGCTGTCGCCGCGATGGCTTCGTTGATGCGTTTCGGCAAGCCGGGTCCGGAAAAGACAAGGCCCGAATCCAGCAGCAGCAGTTCGGCACCTGCATTCCGTAGCGCCCGGG
>VHDG01000128.1 GCA_016871475.1 Verrucomicrobiota bacterium | reverse complement strand
CATGATCATCAGGCAGAGATTGCCTGTGTGACTCGCTACCAAGACCAGCAAACCTTGACGGACAAACTCGTTGCCCATCACTCCAACCCCTCCAGGAACCGTCCAAAGAGCCGTGCGCCGGTTTCCAGCTGTTCCAGTTCAATCCATTCGTCCACCGTGTGAGCTTGCGCAATATCCCCCGGGCCGATCACTACCGACGGAACGCCTCCAGCCGCCAATACTCCCGCGTCGCTGAAGTAATGAACACCCATTGCCATCCGCTGGTTCGTCAGCTTCATCAATCGCCGGACATCGGGCAAAGTGGGATCCGTCTCCATCGCCAGCGACGGCGCTCCTTTCCAATCCTCCATCTGCACCTGGCATCCATTCGTGCGGAGCAGCCTCGAGATCTCCCGCATCACCCGGGCATCCGTTTCGCCGGGCAGCGTGCGGCGATCCACCGCGATCTCGCAGGCATCCGGGACGATATTGGGTTGTTTGCCGCCCTGGATCATTCCCACGTTCACGGTGGCGCAACCGAGCAGCGGGTGCCGGTGCTTGCGAAGCGACTTCGCATAGAGCCCCTCGAGCATCGAGACAACACGCGCCATGCGGGCAATGGCGTTGTCACCGTGCTGGGGTTGGGAACTATGGGCTGCCCGCCCTTGAGTCCGGATCTTGAGCCAAAGATCCCCCTTATGAGCCGTCACAGCTCGCAACAACGTGGGCTCACCCACCAGGGCGAGATCCGCCTGGAACCCTGACTTTACGAGACTTCGAGAGCCTGCCTGGCCGTTTTCCTCATCCACCAGGCCCGCGAACACGATCTCAGTGTTTGCTGGACGTCGCGATCCTCGAGCCATGGCCAGGAACGCCGTGAACATGGCTGCCACTGATCCCTTGGTGTCGCAGGCTCCGCGCCCATGGATTCTTCCGCCTCTCGATCTTGGGATCAGCTGGCCTGGGTCCGAGACGCTGACGGTGTCGAGGTGGGGCGCCAGCAGGACGGTGCGCTTGCGACGGCTTTTCGGAGCCAATGACGCGATGAGGTTGGACCGGCCGGGGAGGGCTTCGTGCATCCGGAAGGAAATACCTTCCTTACCACAGAGCTTAGCGAGGTAGCTGGCGACCCGTGATTCACCTGAGCACGGATCATCCCGGTGTGTGAACGCGGGGTTCACACTGGGCAGGGCGATCAGGTCGCGGAGCAACTGTTTGACTGCGGGCATCGACGGATGCGGGGGACAGTATGAATTAAGCTGCATCAGCACAAGCGTCTGAACGGATTGGAGATATCCGATGGGCAACGGGTTTCCAGGCCTAGAGGATCACGAAGGCGATCGGCCTGGGAAAATGTGAGATGCGCACAGGAGGCACCAAGAGACATATATGTATATTCAAGGTTGCTTTCGGCATCATTCATGATGCATAGTCTCGACAGTCCAAACCCAAATTATGAGTGCAGTCATCCGGTCCGGTTTTTCGCGGAATACTCTCTCGTCCCTTCTCCTACTGAGTCTCCTTTTCTGCTCGTCGTCCACGACCATGAGCCAGGAGGTTCTGATCTCCACCAACACGGCCTGGAAGTATCTCAGCCAGCCCACCGAGGTCCTCGATGATTGGAAATCGCTGGATTATGTGGACACCGAGTGGGCGGAAGGCCTCAGCTCGCTGGGGTTTGGCCGTCCAGTTACCACCGTGATCCCTGGAGGACCATCGGCTGCGCGACATCCAACCATCTACTTTCGCAAGCAGTTCGAGATTTCCAATCCTGCTGCATACGCCTCCATCACAGCCGCCTTCCGCCGGGACGATGGACTGGCCGTGTATTTAAACGGGGTGGAGCAGTTTCGTAACGGGCTTCCGGGTGTTGTCGGTGACCCGATTGCGTTTACGCAACTTGCAACCAGCGCCGCTGACAATGGGTCCACCTGGTTTACAAACCGACTGAATCTCTCCGATCTTTTGCCTGGGCCAAATGTCATTGCCGTCGAGGTTCACCAAACCAGCGCCGGTAGCAGCGACCTGGTCCTCGATTTCGCGTTGATCGGCTTCGCGCAGCCCATTCCTCCAGCGGTTTCCATGACCATGCCTGCTGACAACCTGACCATCCCCGCCAAGTCGCTTCTGCTGCTTGCAGCAGTGTCCGACCCCGATGATGCGATCAGCAAGGTTGAGTTCTACAACGGCGATCAACAGATCGTTGAGCTTGTCACCCCTCCCTACCGACACGTCTGGTCGGACCTCGCGCCAGGAGACTACTCCATCACCGCACGTGCAACGGATGCATCCGGCTTGGTGTCAACCTCAGCTCCCTCGCGCATCAAGCTGCTGCCAGCCCTCGTTCAGCTCGGCTCGTCCTGGAGCTACATGGACGACGGTTTGGCCCAACCTATAGATTGGCGGGATGCTGCGTTCGACGACTCCTCCTGGAGCATCGGATGGGGTGAATTCGGTTACGGGGATGGCGATGAATCCACGGTCGTTTTGTTCGGTGGCAACCCAAACGTCAAAAACATCACCACTTACTTCCGACATGCTTTCGAAGTGGCCGATGCCGGGGCGGTCAATGGGCTGTCGGTTTCATTGCGTCGAGATGACGGGGCTGTGGTTTACCTCAACGGCATGGAAGTGCTCCGCAGCGGGATGCCGGAGGATGTGGAGATCTTTCACGAAACGCTGGCTCGTGACACTGCCGGCGACCTCGCCGAGACGGCTCTTCTGAGCAAGCGGGTGGATCCCAGCCTGCTTGCCTCAGGCCGGAATGTTCTTGCGGTTGAGGTCCATCAAGCAGCCTTGACGAGCAGCGATTTGAGTTTTGACCTGCTCTTGCGGATGAATCCTCCTTCAACGCCCTCAGTGATCGCCATCACGAACCCTGCGCCGGGCCAGACTTACATGGAGCCGGCCAATATCACCTTTGGCATCCATGCTGCAGATGAGGATTCCGCTATTGTGTCTGTGGAGCTGTTGGAGAACGGCGAAGTGATAGGTTTGCCCGATCTGATCTTTCCCTATGCGATCGCGGTCCAGGGATTTGCTGCCGGCACACACACAATCGTGGCACGAGCCACGGATGAGCAGGGAGAAGTGGCCCTCAGTGCACCGTTCACTTTCACCGTCGTGAAGCCTGCGGTCATCGCAACACTGGTTCCGACGGGAGCGAACTGGCGTTACTTGGACGATGGATCCGATCAACAGACGGCTTGGATCGCCCCTGATTTTGATGACTCCAGCTGGCCTGAGGGGCTTGCGGAGCTCGGGTTTGGGGACAATCGGGACGTCACGCGCCTCACCAGCGGCCACATCACCTATTACTTCCGTCACGGGTTCTCGTTCGAAGGACCCAACACAGCAACCAACCTGTTGTTTCGTGTCCGAAGAGATGACGGAGTTGCCATTTACCTGAACGGAGAGCCTGTGGGTCGGAACAACCTTCCCGCAGGGGACCTCCTGTTCAACACCCCAGCCGGTCCGGATACGGACCCGGAAACGGACTTCCGCCTCCTCTGGGCTCCAGCGAGTTTGCTTCGCGTCGGCTGGAACGTCGTTGCTGCAGAAGTGCATCAGACCTCAGCGGGATCCTCTGACGTCTCCTTCGACTTGTCGTTGGAAACCTACTCAGATCCAAATCCTGCGGACCCGCCCCCCACCCTTTCCTTGGAGCGTTTGCCTCAAGGTGGCTATCAGCTGACGTGGCAAGGTCAAGGTTGGGCTTTGCAAGAGGCATCAGCCCTCCCAGCGGTGAGTTGGACACCCGTCGTTGGCGCGCTCAGTCCACATGCAGTCCAGCCATCGGGAGCACAGAAGTTCTATCGCCTGATCCAGCAGTAAACCCCGAGACCGGAGTTGAGCATGGGCGGGATGACCGCTCGCCCCTGCTTTGCCGGACACACTCTCAGCGTCGTGGGGTCAGCTCAGCGTGGAGAGCCCGATCTAGAGAAAGCTTCCGACGAACGTCAGCCGATTGGCACCCGCACCAGATGTCCGGGCCTCAGAAATGTGGCAACGGACCTGGGCGGGTAACTACGGTTCTCAGGACAATAGTGTCAGCGCCCCCTGCTACGAAGGCTTCTGCTGCTCCTTCGCCCATCCATCGCGGAGAGTAACCGTCCGGTTGAACACTGGTTTGCCAGGATGCGTGTCCTTCGCATCGGCGCAAAAATAGCCGAGACGTTCAAACTGAAAGCTCTCTCCAGGCTGCGCGTCCTTCAGGCGTGGTTCCAGGCGGCATTCCGTCAGAACTTCCAGGGACATGGGGTTCAGGAATTTTCTGAAGTCCGGGTTGCTGCCGGCGTCCGGTTCTTCGACCGTGAAGAGCCGGTCGTATAACCGCACTTCCGCCTGCACACAGTGCGAGGCTGATACCCAGTGTATTGTGCCCTTGATCTTTCGACTGGCTGTAGAGCCGCCTGATTTGGAGTCTGGATCAATGGTGCATCGAAGTCGGACCACACGACCGTCAGGCGCCTTGTCCACGCCCACGCACTTGAGGATATAGGCGTATCGCAGTCGCACTTCACCCCCGGGGACAAGACGGAAGAACTTCTTGGGAGGATTCTCCATGAAGTCATCCTGCTCGATATAGAGCACTCGGGAGAAAGGAATCTGCCGGGTGCCAGCGGAGGGGTCTTCGGGGTTATTCACTGCCTCCAGCAACTCCACTTTGTCCTCAGGATAATTCTCAATGACCACTTCCAGGGGCCGCAGCACGCCCATCACCCGATGAGCGCGAGCATTCAAATCTTCTCGAATGGAGAGCTCCAGCAGGGAAGCGTCCGTGAGTCCGTTGTATTTGGTGACGCCGATGCGTTCACAGAATTTTCGAATGGAGTCAGCGCTGAACCCGCGTCGGCGAAGGCCGGAAAGCGTCGGCATCCGCGGGTCATCCCAGCCGGTGACGATATTCTCCTGCAGGAGCTGCAACAGCTTGCGCTTGCTCATTAAGGTGTAACCCAGGTTGAGCCGTGCAAATTCATACTGCCTGGGCAGTTCACGCGGCAGCTCAAGCGCCTGCAGAATCCAGTCGTAAAGAGGGCGATGAACCTCGAACTCCAGGGTGCATATCGAGTGGGTGATGCCTTCGATGTAGTCACTGAGGCAGTGAGCAAAATCATACATGGGGTAGATGCACCACTGGCGTCCCGTGTGATGGTGCTCCGCATGTCGAATCCGATAGAGCACGGGATCCCTCAACCAGATGTTTGGGGAACTCATGTCGATCTTCGCACGAAGAGTGCGCGCTCCGTCTTTGAATTCTCCAGCCCGCATTCTTCGGAACAGATCCAGGTTTTCCTCGACGCTTCGATTTCGGTAGGGGCTGTCCTGTCCCTTGACGTCCGGAGATCCCCGATACTTCTCAGTCTCCTCGGGAGTCAGGTCACAGATATAGGCCTTGCCCTTCCTGATCAGCGTCTCCGCGTACTCGTAAAGGGCACCGAAATAGTCGGACGCGTAGAAAGGTTCAACCGCCTGACCGGGGCTCTCGATGGCGGACACTCCGACGCCGGAAGCGTCGCCTTGTTTCTTCAGTCGAAGCGACTTGTCAGCCCAGCCTTGAATGAGCCACCGGACATCCTCCCGGATGGATTCCACATACTCCACATCCTCCCGGGTGGGGTTGGTGTCATCCATGCGGAGATTGCATGTTCCGCCAAACTCCCTGGCCATGCTGAAGTTCAGGCAGATGGACTTGGCGTGACCGATGTGCAGATAGCCATTGGGCTCCGGGGGAAAGCGCGTCGCAATACGCTTCCCATGACGGCCAGCCTCCACATCCCGCGCCAGGGTCTCGTGGATGAAATGGCGATGAACCGGGGCAGCTGCGGGTTCACTACCGGTCGGCTTTTCTGTAGAATTCGACATAAATTCAGGTCAGGCAATCAAACGGTCCCGAGTCCATCGGGACACGGAGGCGGACCCTATCGCGTGGAGGAGGTCAAAGGCAATGCCGCTGGGGTCATTTCCCCAGAAACCACCGCATGTCCAACTCTGGAGCTTCTTGTGTTATCCGGGCACCAGAGCTAACTTGCAGCGCGTTGATGCGCCTCACTGACTTTTTACCGCAACTCCAGGCGTTGCTGCTCCTGGTGCTTTTCATGGCTTCGCTGCCAGCTGCTGAGCCGCCTCCTTCGCCCAGAAAATCCCCGACCACCACCCCACCCCCCGCTACAGATCCCCTTAAGAAGTCTGTGGCGAAGGCCGTGGCATCGGTCGTGGTCATTTCTCCGGCCGGCTCCGATGGGAAATCAGAAGGGATGGGCACAGGGTTTGTGATCAGCGACGACGGGCTCATCGCCACCTGCCTCCATGTGATCGGGGAGGGCCGACAGCTGCAGATCCGGACACGCGATGGAAAAGCTCTGGAGCCTGTGGAGATTCATGCCTGGGATCGCCGGCTGGATCTGGCGATCCTGCGAGTTCGTGACAAGACCCCGCAGGCCATCCCGCTGGCACCCGACGATGGACTCGCTCCCGGCGACGAGGTGGCAGCCATCGGAAACCCCATGGGCTTGGAATACAGCGTGGTCCGCGGGGTGGCTTCAGCCAGCCGGGCCATCGAGGGCGTGGAACTGATCCAGGTCGCCATTCCAATCGAACCTGGAAACAGCGGCGGGCCATTGGTTGATCGCGAGGGCCGAACGGTGGGGGTGATGGCGCTAAAGTCTGCCATGACTGCGAACCTGGGGTTTGCGGTACCTGTTGAGGCGCTGAGACGACTTTTGGAACGGCCCAACCCGGTATCCATTGAACGATGGTTGAACATGGGCGCCCTCGATCCGGCGCAGTGGGAAACCAGGCTCGGTGGAATCTGGAGACAGCGCGTCGATCGCATCGTGGTGGAACAGCCTGGCACCGGGTTTGGCGGACGATCTCTCTGTCTGGCCAGGAAACAGCTTCCGGAGGGTCCTTTTGAAATCGAGGTGACGGTCCGGTTGGATGATGAGGCCGGCGCGGCTGGACTGATGTTCGGCTCCGACGGCGGCGACCGGCACTACGGGTTCTATCCAACCGGTGGACAGCTGCGCTTGACCCGATTCGACGGGCCTGACGTTTTCTCCTGGACCATTCTCCAACAGGGCCCCAGCGATTACTACCGAAGGGGAGAGTGGAACCGGATCAAGGTGACTCACTCGAAGGGAGTCATTACCTGCTATGTGAATGGCAGACAGGTCTTCGTCTCCGAAGATGCCAAGCTCGCGGGCTTGAGAGCCGGGCTATGCAAGTTCCGCAGCACGAAAGCCGAGTTCAAACGTTTCAGCGCAGGCGCAATCGCGGACAATCAGGAGACGGGTCCCGCGACACAGCTTCTCGCCGAGGTGGACGCACACCTCAAGAACCCAACGCGAGAGTCGCAGAAACGACTCACGGAGTTTTTCAACGAGAGGAAGACCATCGCATCGCAGGTCCTCGACGCGCGAACCGAGCAATTGGAGCGGGATGTTGCCCAACTGCGGCGTCTTGCAACCCAGGCACATGCCGCCCTGGTTGGCGAGGAGCTCAAGCGTGAGCTGACGGCCGCCGAATCCGAGATCGACCTCGTAATGGCATCGCTTTGGGTGGCGAAGCTGGACGATCCGGAACTCGACATTCAGGCCTACAAGGCTCACTTCGACCGGCTGGTCCTGGAGCTCAGATCGCGGCTTGTCGAAAAGACGGACGCGCGGCAGAAGGTTCGCTTGTTGAAGGACTTCTTCTTCAAGGACCAGGGATTTCATGGAAGCAGGCACAACTACTACGATCGCGAGAACAGCTACCTCCATCGTGTTCTGGAGCATCGGGAGGGTATCCCGCTGAGCCTCTCGGTTCTGTTCCTCGAACTGGGTCAACGGTCGGGAGTGGAGGGGCTTCGGCCTCACCCGTTGCCGGGCCATTTCATGGTGGCGTTGAAAGGGGACAAGAACAGCGAGTTGGTGATGGACGTTTTTGAAGGGGGCAGGGAGCTCAATCACGCGGAGGTGGATCTGGCCTACTCCCCTCAGGAACCGAGGAGCGAAACGCTGGAGCCTGGGAGGAAGAGGGACATCGTGCTCCGGATGATTCGCAATCTAAGAAACAGCGCGCGGGGAGAGGAGGGCTTCGCATCGACTCTTCGATACCTGGACCTCTTGATTCATCTTCAACCCAGCTCCGCACCCGATCGCATTGACCGAGCCCGGGCGCGAGTGCTTTCGGGGGATCTCGCCGGTGCCAAGGAAGACCTCAAGTGGCTGGCGGACCATGCCCCTCCAGGGGTTGATGCCGGGCGGGTGGAGGAATTGCTCAAGTCGATGGAACAATGAAGGATCAGCGCACGCAGTAAAGCCGGGTCAGGAGATCCACCACCAGCCGCACGCCGAAGCCCGTGGCACCTTTCTCCAGATGAGGCAGATCCCGGGTCGAAGCCGCAGGACCGGCGATATCCAGGTGAGTCCACCTCTCTTCCCCCGCCCAGTGCTTCAGAAAGCTTGCCGCGGTGCAGGCTCCACCTTCCCGGCCTCCGGTGTTCTTTACCAAGCCCGCATCACTTCGAATCTGCTCGTCATACTCTTCACCCAATGGCATGGGCCACACCCTGTCACCCGTTGCTTCCCCTGACTCCATCCATTGGGTGCGCAGGTTCACGTCCGATGTAAACAGACCTGCCCGACGATTACCCAGCGCAACCACACATGCGCCTGTGAGCGT